>JACPDI010000010.1 GCA_016184105.1 Acidobacteriota bacterium | reverse complement strand
CGTCGGTGTTGTTGATGAACCAACTGTCGTGGATGGATCCGCTGTCGCATCGATGAGACACCAATCCGTCGGCCCAGTGACCATTGGACTCAAACCCGTTGTCTGCGACGTAGAGACTCCAGATTTCAAAGTCGTTCCCGGTCGCCTCGATGCCTGCCCCGCACAGCGCGTTGATGATATCGAGGTGGTGAATCCGGAAGTACGCGCCTTTCGCGAGCATGTTGGTGCCATGCCCGGCGTAGAGCGACGATCCGCACGCCCACAGGTTGTGGGTGCGGTAATCCTTTCTGCCATCAATGATGAGCTCCGAGATCTCATAGTTGCTCATCGTCGGATCGAACTCCATTAAGGGTCCAAGAAGGCTGTTGCCGGCGATAATCCTCGCCTTGCCGGGGCCGGTTGACGTCAGGAGCCGCAGCGGTGCTCGAATGCGGAGTTTGTCGCCGTCGACAACGTAGCCGGGGTTTCCAGGCTCGAGATACAGATTCACATTGGAATCGATGCATGCCTGAAGAGCGGCACGATCGTCGTTCCAGTCGTTCGGATTGGCACCGGCGCACTGCGCTGAAGCCGTTGCTGAATGCAGCAACAGGATCGCCGCCGTCAGCAATAGTGAAGCCCAGAGGCGAGAAATAGCGCGTAGCATGTGATCCTCCTTGTGTTAGGAGGGTAATGTGAGGACGCTTGCGGCTCACGCAAATTGCGGCGGAGAATGTGGCGGAAGATCCGCCCGCAGGTCCCGCCGCGCTGGCTTTTCCGACGAATATTCCGACGGAGCTTCCGCGGCTGCGCCGTGACGTCTCCGACAAGTCTGCGCCGTTGCTCGCACGCCTGGTCCCAGCCGGGCAATACGACGAGTTTCCGTTGGCTGTAGAGTCATGACTGAGAAGACTGCAGTAGCAGGCCGGGGAGGTGCGAGTGCAGTTACTGCCAGGCGCCGCCGTGTACGCGCGGGCGCGCCGTCACGTCGTGCTGGACGTCGTGGATCACGGGCCGTGCCGCAGCGTGCGGCTCGTGCCTGCCGCGGGCCTCGGTCCGCCCGTCACCCTGATCAGCCCGTTCGATGTCATCCGGCCGATTGCCGCAAGCGATGTTCCCCGTCCCTCGAGTCCGAAGAAGGCGGCGCGGGCGTGCGCGGCAGCCGTGAGGCGATCGCATGCCGCCTCGGAGCTCCGCGCGGCGGTGGACGCGGACATCAGGATTTTCGACTACCAGCTCGAACCCGCGATGGCGATCGTGGGCGGGCATGCCTCGCGTCTCCTTCTTGTCGATGAAGTCGGGCTCGGCAAGACGATCCAGGCGGGGCTCATTCTCGCGGAGCTTCGCGCGCGCCATCTGCTCACGCGCGCGCTGATCCTCACGCCGGCGGGCCTTCGCGATCAGTGGGCGGCGGAACTTCGCGATCGGTTCGCGCTGGAGGTCGTGCGGATCGACGCCGGGGAACTCTCCGACCTTCAACGAGCGCTGCCGCCGTGGGTGAATCCGTGGACGCTGCCGCGCGTGTGGCTGGCCTCCATCGACCTGCTGAAGCGCGGCGAGCTGCTGCCGCAGCTCGAGCACGTCACGTGGGACGCCGTGATTGTGGACGAGGCGCACCACGCGGCGCGCGGCACCGACCGGCATGCCGCCGCTGCGCTTGCCTGCGCCCGTGCGCGCGTCGTGGTTCTTCTGACGGCGACGCCGCACAACGGCGACGCGCCGGCGTATGCCGATCTGTGCAACCTCGGCGCGCTCGAAGGCGACGATCGGCCGCTGAGAGTGTTCCGGCGCCGGCGCGGCGACGTGACGGCGGGAACCGCGCCACGCCGCGTGCGCGTCATCACCGCGAACAGCGCGCCCGCCGAGCGTGCCCTGCGCGCGTTGCTGCGCGCTTACGCCGCGCGCGTCCGGCTGGAGTCGGGCGGTTCGGCGCCAGCACGCCTCGCCATGATCGTGCTCCGCAAGCGCGCACTGTCCGGGCCCGCGCCGCTGGCGCGCTCGCTCGCCCGGCGCCTCGAGGCGCTCTCTGGTTCCGCCGGTGAGTCGTCATCGCAACAGCTCGCGTTCGACTTCGGCGACACCCTCGGCGGCGAGCTGATTCCTGACGACGGGGAGCCGGGCGAGGTGTTGAGCGCGCCGGGCCTGCCGGACGCGGCGCGCGAGCGCGAGATGCTGGCGAGCCTGCTCGACGCCGCGCGCGCGGCCATCCCCGGCGCGTCGAAGGTGTCTGCGCTTGCACGAGCGCTGTCACGCGCGAGCGAGCCGGTCATCGTGTTCACGGAATATCGAGACACGCTTGACGATCTGCGGCGCCAGCTCGCCGGCATCGGGGGGCTCGAGGTCTTGCACGGCGCGATGATGCCGGCCGAGCGAAGGCAGGCGGTCGCGCGGTTCACGGCCGGCACGGCGCGCGTGCTGCTGGCCACCGATGCCGCGGCCGAGGGGCTGAACCTCCATTATCGATGCCGGTGGGTTGTCCACCACGAGGCGCCGTGGAGCCCGGTCCGCATCGAGCAGCGGAACGGGCGGGTCGATCGCCTTGGCCAGAGCCGCCGCGTGCACGTGTGGCACCTGGTCGCAGGAGGCACCGAGGAAGCCGGCATTCTCGCACGCCTCGCGCGGCGATCGTCTGCCGCGCGCCTCGAATCGAGCGCCGTGACAACGGGGGCGGCCGAGGCGGCGCGGGTCGCACAGCTGAAGCGCCTGCCGCCCGCGGACGTACGGGCGGACCGGCCGCTCGTTGCGCGCGTTCGGCCGCGCGGCGC
The DNA here is from genome assembly GCA_016184105.1 of Acidobacteriota bacterium. Classification (NCBI taxonomy): domain Bacteria; kingdom Pseudomonadati; phylum Acidobacteriota; species Acidobacteriota bacterium. The sequence goes on along the minus strand of JACPDI010000010.1, from coordinate 173,075 downwards.
CTCGCCCTGGCTGAGGCGCGGCCAACGACTCGCGGTGTTCGCCGGCACCGTGCTGGATGGCGCCGGCCGCTGCGTCGCCCGGCTCTACGCGGGAATTCGCGGCCATCATCTCTCCGGGTGCCGCAAGGCGGCGTCGAGAGATCTCGGCACGGCGGCACGCGCCAGCATCGCCGCGCACCGCAGGTTCGCGCGCACGCTGGCGATTCGGGAGCGCGCAATCGAAGCGGCGCTCAGGCCGTCTCGCACCCCTGCCATCCAGCCGGCGCTGTTCGATCGCCGTGCTCTCGCGGAGGCCGCCGACCGCGACGCGGAGGCGGGCCGGGCGTTCGACGAGGTCGCGCTGCGCCGGTCCGTCGCGGACGGCGCGGCGCGCCAGTTCCGCGTATCGATTGCGCTCGTCGCCTCCTTCGTCTCACGGTGATGCAGGACGCGTCGACGTTCGGCGGCTCGCTGTTGTCGCGAAGCTACCTCGCGTCGCTCGCCGGGGCGCAGGATGGCCGCACTGACGCATCCGCGATCCGAGCGTTCAGAACGATCTGCCGCGATGCCGCCTCGCTCGGTCGATGGTCAGCCGCGCGAGCCGTTGCGGACGTGTTCGCAGCGCCCATGGCGCGGCTGCTCGGATTCGAGGTGCGGGGGTGGCGGCCGTCAGCGGACGGGCTGTTTGCCATGACGCTCGCCGCCGGCACGGAGGCGCTGGCGATGATGGTGGCCATGCCCGCCCAGGAAGGGGTCGAGCGGATCCGGACGCGCGTGGTCGCCGCCGCCTCCGCGGCGGGCCTGCGCTGGGCGATCGTGTCGAACGGCCGGGTGCTCGCCCTGGTGGACTGCGCCAGGCCGCACGCCCGGCGATGGCTCTCCGCGGACGTGGCCGCGTGCGCTGCTGATCCGGACGCGGCGCAGGGGCTGCTTCGCGTCATGAACGCGCGCACCCTCGCGCCGGACGCGTCGGGACGCGCGCCGCTCGAGATGATGATCGCCACCTCTGAGGCGGACCTGCGCGGCGTGCGCGCCGCCTTGCAGGGCGGCGTCGAGCGCGCGGCTCTCACGCTCACCTCGGCCCTGTCGCGCGGCAGGAGCGGTGGCCGCGACGTGGAGCATCTCTTCGGGGAAGCGCTCACCGTCGTCTATCGCATCTTGTTCCTTCAGTTCGCCGAATCGCGCGGGCTGGTTCCGGTGTGGCACCCGACCTACCGCCGCGCCTACACCGTCGAAGCGCTGCGCGAGATCCTGGAAGCCGGATCGGATCACGCCGGGATGTGGGACGCGCTGCAGGCGATGGCGCGGCTCGCTCACCGCGGTGCCCGCGCCGGCGAACTGGTCGTCGTGCCGTTCAACGGCCGCCTCTTCTCTCCGGCGCACGCGCCGGTCGTTGCCTCTCGCCACATCCCCGACCGCGACGCGGCCGCCGTCGTCTCCGCGCTGACCCTCGTCGAGCGCGACGGCGGGCGTCCGGACCCCATTCCGTTCGTCGATCTTGGCGTCGAGCAGCTCGGATCGATTTACGAGCGCGTGCTCGACTTCACGCCCGAGCGCGATGCTGCGACCGGAGCCGCCACGCTGCGCCGTGGCGGCCCTCGCAAGAGCACGGGGACGTTCTACACGCCGCGCGCGCTGACCGAGTTCATCGTCAGGCGCACGCTGCAGCCGCTCGTGGCCGGCCGCGCGCCCGAAGACATCCTGAAGCTGAAGGTGCTCGATCCCGCGATGGGCAGCGGCGCGTTTCTGGTTGCGGCCTGCCGCTTTCTCGCGCGGGAGTACGAGGCGTCGCTCGCGCGAAACGGCCTCGCCGGCGCAGAAGATCTGTCGCCGCGCGATCGCGCCGGGTTCCGGCGACTGGTGGCGCAGCACTGCTTGTACGGCGTCGATGTCAATCCGATGGCGGCGCAACTGGGGCGGCTGTCCCTCTGGCTCTGTTCGCTTGCGGCCGACAAGCCGCTCACGTTCCTGGACCATCGCCTGCGCGTTGGCAACAGCCTCGTCGGCACGACGCTGAACCACGTGAGCGTCCGCGCGCCGGGAGGCCGCGGCCGCTCCAGTGAGGCGACCCTGTTCGGGCCAGATGCCCTGGAGTCAATCGGTCGCGCGCGCGAGATCCGGCTGGCGCTCGATGCAACGCCGGACGACACCATCGAAGACGTGCATCGAAAAGAGGAGCTGCTCTCCACGCTGGAGTCCCGCGACGGGCCGCTGGCTTCCTGGCGTGCGATCTGCGACGCGTGGTGTGCGGCCTGGTTCATGCCAGGCATCACCATTCGCGGCGCCGACTTCGCGGCGATGTCGGCTGCGGCCCGGGGCGATGCGGCGTTTTCACACCCCGCGGTGTCCAGGCTGCTCGAGCGGGCGCGCGAGATCGCGCGGGCCCGCCGCTTCTTCCACTGGGACCTGGAGTTCCCCGAAGTGCTCCGCCCTGATGGCGGCGGGTTCGACGCGGTGATCGGCAACCCGCCGTGGGAAATGCTCCGGGGCGAAGCAGACGCGAAGGCGCTCCTGCGCTTCTCGCGCGACTCGGGAACGTTCCGCCTCCAGTCCAAGGGGCACGGCAATGCGTACCAGCTGTTCCTGGAGCGGTCTCTGGAACTGGTGCGAAGCGGCGGCCGGTTCGGTCTCGTCCTGCCCTGGGGAATCGCGGCGGATGAAGGCAGCGCAGGGTTGCGCCGCGCGCTGTTCGACAAGGCCTCGCTCGACGAGGTTGTCGTCATCGACAACCGCGACGCGATCTTTCCCATCCATCGCGCGTTGAAGTTCGTCGCGCTGTCCGGCACGAACGCGGGGCACACGCCGTCGCTGCGGCTCCGGCCGCCCATTCGCGACCTGGCCGATCTCGATCGGCTCTCGAGCGGTGCGGCAGCCGGCAGTGAACCGGCCGAGATCAGCCGCGAGCTGCTCGGCCGCCTGTCGGGCGAGGTGCTGGCCATCCCCGGTGTCTCCGGAGCGGCGGAAGTGCACGCGCTCGACTTCCTCACGAGAAGCGCTCCGGCCGCTTCCAGCGCATCGGGCTGGGGGCTTCGGTTCGGCCGCGGGCTGAACGCGACCGACGATCGGGCCCTGTTCCGCGAATCCGGCGACGGTTTCCCCGTGATTGCAGGGCGTCATATCAGCCCGTTCCACGTCGAGACTGCCGGATTGCCGGCCCGCATCCCGGCGGACGTCGCGCGAGGCCGGCTCGGCGACGCGGTCCTGCGCCATCGCCTGTCGTACCGCGACGTTTCCGGCGCCGGCAACCGGACCACGCTCGTCGCCGCCATCGTTCCGCCGCGCGTCGTGACGACGCACACGGTGTTCTGCCTGAGGACGAGGCTGCCGCTCGACGAGCAGCTGTTTGTGTGCGCGCTGCTCAACAGCTACGTGCTGAACTTCGTGGCACGCACGCGCGTCGGCACGCACGTGACCACGGCAATCGCGCACGCGCTGCCGCTGCCGCGCCCCTCCCGGTCCTCACCGGTGTTCTCGCGGATCGCGGGCCTTGCACGGGCGCTGGCGTCCGGCCCTGCCGACCCGCAGCTCGCCTGCCGATTGCAGGCAGAAGTGGCCATGCTGTTCAATCTCGACGCCGGCACGCTCGAGACCATTCTCGCGACGTTCCCGCTCGTGCCTCGCGATGAGCGTGACATGGTGCTCGCCGCTGTGCGCGCGCGGTGTGCGATATAGTGTGCCCACGTGAACGTGGCGCCGGGCGCGGCCCAGTCGAAAAAGGGCACACCGCCGGCCGATACGTATAGAATGCCGGAGCGTTCTACTTAGACATGAGACCCCGCCGCTGGATCTGGCTGCTCGTGGCGGCCGGCGCCCTGCTACAGGCTGGCGCGTGGGCACTGATACGCCTCGATCTCCTCGGGCACACCGTCGGCTACATCGCCCAGGCCTCTGTTCTCTGGATTCTGGTCATCCTCTTCGCCGTGTTCGCGACCCGGCGCATGGAGCTGCTGAACACGCGCTTCGAGGAGCACCGGCAGGAGCACCAGCTGACGCTCGGCCAGATGGAGCAGATGGAGGCGCAGAACGCGGTGCTGCAGGTCATCACCCGTACGCCGGACGTGGCGCTCGCCTTCCAGGCGCTCGCGCGGCGGCTGGCCAACGTGGTCCCGTGCGATCGCGTGGGACTGGCGCTGCTCAAGGAGGGAGGGCAGCGGTTCCAGACCTTCACGGCGCGCGTCGGCGAAGACGAGCGGCGCAACCGGCCGCGGCCCGAGCTTGAATTCAGCATGGATCGGAGTCTGGTCGGGCAGGCCGTCCGCGAGCGCGAGCCGGTCATCGTGGACGACCTGTCGGTGGCGGCGCCGGACTATTTCGACGCGAACGTGCTGCACTCGGCCGGCTTCAGGTCCGGGATGATGGTGCCGCTCATGTCGAAGGGGCGCGCGGTCGGCACGATCACGCTCGTCTCGCGCAGCCCGCACGCGTTTCGGGTCGAGCACGCGCGCGCGCTCGAGCAGATTGCCGAGATCCTCGCCGTCGCGTACGTCGCGCAGCAGGCGCAGATGGCGCTCGCGCGCTTCCGCACGGTGGAGGCGATGTCCGAGCTGACGCTCTCGATCGCCAACGAGATCAACAGCGCCCTCCAGATCATCATCGGGCACTGCGACCTGCTGGAGCGCAGCTATCCCGATCCGTCGCTGCAGCGTGACCTGGCCACGGTCATCCGCCAGGCGCAGCGCATCTCCGAGCTGCTCGAGAAGATGCGCGGCTCGGCCACCGAGCGCCTGCGCGAGGTGGCGGCCTCGGTCAACCAGGCAGGCATCCCATCGAGCCCGGAAGGGCTGATCCGCGAAGAGCCGCTGTAGAGGAAAAGGGGGACAGTCACACTTTCCGAAACGACGCCCGGGAAAGTGTGACTGTCCCCCTTTTCCGAGACGACGTGAACAGGATCGCGCTCCCTCCCGGGACGAACGACGGCTGGTTGTCATAGCCCGGGCTCTTCGAGATGTTCTCCGGCGTGCCGATCCGGATGCTGCTGTCGGTGTCAGGCGAGAGCGCCGCCAGGAACACCTCCGACGCCGGTGCCACAGGCGCCGGACCGGTGGCAGGCGCGGGCTGCGCGGCCGCCGCGGGGGTCGCGGCCTGCAGTGCCAGCGCCAGGACGGCCCCCAGCATCGCTACTCCTCGACCTTGACCACGGACCGGCGGCTCTGGTGCGTGTCGACGATATCCGCGTGCAGCTTCTTGCTCATATAAACCTTCGACTCGCGGTTGTCGAAGTGCGCCTCGTAGTGGACGATGTCGAAGCGGAGCGCGTCCAGGGCGCTGCGCATCTCGTAAAACTTGTTCTTGGTCTTCGCGATGATCTCGTCGAAGCCGCACGCCACCGCCCAGACCTCCTGCTCTTCGGTGAGCGCGCGGAAATGTCCCTGGCCCCGCCAGTCGCGGCGCGTGCCGCCGATCCACTGGTACAGCAGCCTGCGCCCGTCGAGCTGCACGGCGCCGCCGATGCGCTGCACCAGGTCGCGCAGCTTCGGGTCCGTTTCTTCAGCCCTCAACTCGTGCGCGACCTTGTAGGACACCGGCACTACGCTGCCGGGATCGTCCGGGAGAGGCGCAATGGCCATGAGTATGAGGTGCTGGCGGTCGGACAGGCGGCGGATGATCTCGTTCGCGCCCTTGCGGCGCGGGAACTCACCGAACAACTCTTCGATGTACTGGATTTCGAGCGCCCCCTGCTGCAGGGGGTACTGCTTGATCACGTATTCCACTGCCGCTCCGGGGTATCAGGAATGACCGTTAAGTTTACTGTATCCTCCTACGTATGAAGCGGATGATTCTTATCGTGCTCGCCGCGTGCGCCGCCGTCCGGCTGGTCGCGGCCGACGCGCCCGCGATCGATGCGGCGCGCGTCCTCAATCACATCAAGGTGCTCGCGTCCGATGACTTCCAGGGCCGGAAACCCGGCACCGCAGGCGAAGACAAGACGGTTGCCTACCTCGAGGCCGAGTTCGCCAAGCTCGGCCTCAAGCCGGGCAACACCAACGGCACCTACCTTCAGAACGTGCCGATGGTCGGCATCACGCCGGAGGCCACGTCCCTCGTTCTCGAAAAAGGGGGACGGAAGCTCGAGCTCAAGTACCGCGACGACTACGTCGCGTGGACGAAGCGGGTCACCGGCAGCGTCGCGCTCGGGGCGTCCGAACTGGTCTTCGCCGGCTACGGCGTCGAGGCGCCGGAGTTCAACTGGGACGACTTCAAGGGAGTCGACGTCAAGGGCAAGACGATCGTCGTGTTGATTAACGACCCGGCCGTCACGGGCCCGGATGGCAGGCTCGATCCCAAGGTCTTCGGCGGCGAGGCGATGACGTATTACGGCCGATGGACGTACAAGTTCGAAAGAGGCGCGGAAAAAGGGGCGGCCGGCGTGCTGATCGTCCACGAAACAGGGCCGGCCGGCTACGGGTTCAACGTCGTGCAGGGCAACACGGGGGAGAAGCTCGATCTGGTCACGCCAGACAAGAACATGGGACGCGCGGCGATCGAAGGCTGGCTCGCGCTCGACACGGCACGCGCGCTGTTCGCGCTCGCCGGACACGATTTCGACGCGCTGAAGAAAGCCGCCACGTCGCGTGATTTCAAGCCGGTCCCGCTCGGTGTCACCGCGACGATGAGCCTCAAGAACACGCTCCGGACGATGGATTCGAGGAACGTCGTCGCGAAGCTCGAGGGCGCGGACCCGGTGTTGAAGGACGAGTACGTCATCTACACGTCACACTGGGATCATTTCGGGGTCGGCGAGCCGGTCAAGGGAGACAACATCTACAACGGCGCCGCCGACAATGCGTCCGGCGTGGCCGTCACGCTCGAAATCGCGCGCGCCTTTGCCCAGGCGACGCCCGCGCCGAAGCGATCGATCCTGTTTCTCTTCGTCACCGCGGAGGAGCAGGGCCTGCTCGGATCCCAGTACTACTCCGTGATGCCGATTTACCCGCTCGAGAAGACGCTGGCGGTGATCAACATCGACGTCGCGAACACGTGGGGGCGGACGAAGGACATGACCGTGATCGGCATGGGCGCGTCGGATCTCGACGACTACCTGCGCGACGCCGCCAGGGAACAGGGGCGAGTGCTCCGCCCGGATCCGGAGCCGGAGAAAGGGTTCTACTACCGCTCGGATCACTTCAATTTTGCGAAGCAGGGGGTGCCGGCGCTCGATCCCAGCGAGGGGATTGAGTTCGTCGGCAAGCCTGCGGGCTACGGCATGAAGATGCGCGAGCGGTTCACGAAAGAGGACTACCACACGCCGTCAGACGAGGTGAAGCCGGACTGGGATCTGAGCGGCGCGGCGGAAGACGCGAAGCTGTTCTACCAGGCGGGCTACCGCGTGGCGAACGCGGCGAAGTTCCCGGAGTGGAAGCCGGGCAACGAGTTCCGGGCAATCAGAGAGAAATCGCTCAAGAAGTGAGGTCGGTGAATTACTTCAACCGGCGCGCGACGAGCGCCTGCCTCGGGCCGCCGCGTTCCACGTACCGCCGCGCGCGAGCGTCGAACAGCGCGTTCGCGCTCGCGTCCTTCTCAATCGCCTTCAGTTCGTAGAGCGCCAGGACGAGCAGAAACGGCGTTTCGTGATCGTCGGGGTCCGACGTGATCAGCCCTCCGGCGACGCGCTCGGGCTCGGCGCGGCCGTCGCTCACCGCGAGGCTGCGGAACGTCACCCGCGCCACCGCGTCGAGGGTACGCGCGCGCCGGCGCAGATCGAGGAGGTCGGGATAGGAAAGAGTCGAGCGGTTGACGCCGGCGTCGCGGCTCCGCGACCGAACACCCGCGATGCGTTCGGGATCGGCAAACGGAAACGGCTGGAGGAGCACGCCGTCCACCGTGCTGAAGGTCATGGCGTTCACGCCGATGCCGAGCGCCATGCAGATGACCGCGATGGCCGTGACGCCCCTGTGGCGCCGGAGCGAGCGCGGCGCGTAGCGGAGGTCCTGGAGCATATAGGCTCAAACGATCCCGGGACGGCCGCTGTTCGTCGCGTGGCGTGTGCCGGCGTGTTATTCTCCCCACCCATGTTTTTCGCGGGAGTTCTCGCGGGACTTCTCGCCTCCGCCGCCCCCGTGCACAGCGGGCGGGAGGGCAAACTCGACGTCGTCATTCCGCGCTTCGAGGCCGGCGTGGAGGTCGACGGCCGTCTCGACGAGCCGGTCTGGAACGACGCCGCCTCGCTCACCGACTTTTCCCAATACGCGCCGGTGGACAACCTGCCCGCCGAGCAGCCCACCATCGTGCTGGCGTGGTATTCGCCGACGGCGATCCACTTCGGGATTCGCGCGTCGGCGCCGCCCGGAACGGTGCGCGCGACGCTCGCCGATCGCGACCGGCTCGACACCGAGGATCAGATCCAGATCTTCCTGGGCACGTTCAACGACGGCCGCCAGGCGTTCATGTTCGCCGTGAATCCGCTCGGCGTGCAGGCGGACGGCGCGCTCACCGAGGGCACGCGCGGCGTGTCGCGCGGGTTCGATGGCCTGAGCACCGGGCGCGAGGCGGTGGACCTCAGCCCCGACTTCGTGTACCAGTCGAAGGGACGGCTCACGGATGCAGGCTACGAGGTCGAGGTGCGGATTCCCTTCAAGAGCCTGCGCTACCAGTCGTCGCTGACACAGGACTGGGGCATCCACGTCGTCCGGAAGATCCAGAGCAACGGCCGCGAGGACAGTTGGGCGCCGGCGCGCCGCGCGTCCGCGTCTTTCCTGGCGCAGTCAGGGCGATTGCGCGGTCTCACCGAATTGAGGCGCGGCCTGGTCCTGGATCTCAATCCCGCGGTGACGTCGCGGATCGACGGCGCGCCGGACGCCGGGCGCTGGGCGTACGACGGCGGCGCGCCGGAGTTCGGCGGCAACGTCCGCTGGGGGCTCACGAGCAACCTCACGCTCAACGGCACGATCAACCCGGACTTCTCACAGGTCGAGGCGGACGCGGGACAGTTCGTCTTCGATCCGCGATCGGCGCTCTTCTTCGCCGAAAAGCGGCCGTTCTTTCTCGACGGCATCGAACAGTTCACGACGCCGAACAACCTGATCTACACGCGGCGCATTGTCTCGCCGCTCGCCTCTGCGAAGATCACCGGCCATACCTCCGGCGCTGGCGTCGCGCTGCTGACCGCCGTCGATGACCGCAGCACGTCCGCGCACGGCAGCCATCCCGTCTTCACCATCGCGCGGATCCAGCGGGACCTGAACGCCAGCACGCGCGCGGCGATCGTCTACACCGATCGCATCGACGGGCCGGACTCGAACCGCGTGCTCGCCGCGGATTCGCGCATGACGTTCCGCAAGCTGTACCGCCTGCAGGTCCAGGCCGCCGTGAGCCGCACGGCCCGCAAGGGCGTCGCGACGTCCGCTCCGCTCTGGGACGTGTCGCTCAACCGCGACGGCCGGCGCTTCGGATTCCTGTACTCGCTGCGCGGCATCGACCGCAATTTCCGCGCCGACAGCGGGTTTTTGTCCCGCACGGGGGTCGCGCTCGCCACGATCGATCACCGGCTCACGTTCTACGGCCGCCGCGGCGCTCCCCTCGAGAGCTGGACGACCGACTTCGTGCTCGACGGCACGTGGCAGTATGACGACTTCGTGAACGGCCGCGGAGCGCAGGACCGCAAGTTCCACTGGAACAACAACGTCGTGCTGCGCGGCGGCTGGCGCGCCACCGGCTCGGTCCTCGTCGAGACCTTTGGGTACGACGAGGAGTTCTACGCCGACTACGGATTGCAGCGCGCGCGGGCGGACGGATCGACGGAGATCCTGCCGTTCACCGGCACGCCCGACCTGGGCAACCTTGACTACGTCGTGCAGCTCACCACGCCACGCTTCTCCACGGTGTCGGGCAACGTCTTCCTCATCTGGGGGCGCGACGAGAACTTCTTCGAGTGGGCCAGCGCCGACATCGTCTTTGCGCGCTACGGGGTGGACTGGCGGCCGACACAGCAGCTCCGCGTCAACCCGCAGTATCAGCTCCAGCAGTACCGGCGGCGCAGCGACAACAGCCTCGTCGGCCGCCGTCGCATCCCGCGGCTGAAGGTGGAGTACCAGCTCACGCGCGCGATCTTCCTGCGCTGGATTGGCGAGTACGATGCGAACGAACAGGACGATTTGCGTGACGACACCCGCACGAACCTCCCAATCGTGATTCGCGACCGGTCCACCGGCACGTACCGTCCCGCGCGCGGGTTCTCGCGCAACCAATTCCGAAACGACTGGCTGTTCTCGTACCAGCCCACGCCCGGCACGGTCGTGTTCGCGGGTTATGGCAGCACGCTGACCGAGCCCCAGCCGCTGCGGTTCAACGAACTTGAACGGTTGCGGGATGGGTTCTTCGTGAAGATCGGTTACTTGTTCAGGATTTAGGCAATGCATCCGAATGAAGAACCTGTCTACCGCGTGCTCGATGAACTGCACATCCCCTATACCCGCTACGAGCACCCGCCGGTGTTCACCGTCGAGGAGGCGCAGCAGCACTGGGCGTCGATCCCGGCGACGCACTGCAAGAACCTGTTCCTGCGGAACAAGAAGGGGGTCACGCACTACCTCCTGATCGCGGAAAGCACCCAGCCGGTGGACATCGCGTCGGTCACCGCAAGCCTGAACGAAGACCGATTGAGCTTCGCCTCTCCGGAGCGGCTCGCGACCTATCTCGGGTTGACGCCGGGATCGGTTTCGCCGTTCGGCCTGATACACCCGGCCGCGAACGACGTCCGCGTCGTCATCGACGCGACGCTGCGTCAATCGGGCGCCGTCGCATTCCATCCCAACATCAACACGGCCACGATCGTGCTCTCGTGGGCGGATTTCGACCGCTTCCTCCAGCACCGCGGGAACGTGGTGAGATTTGTGCAGCTCTGAATACTTATAATGGTCGCTGGAGGAGACAGTGGGCTATCCCGACTTTCTGACCCAGCCGATGCGTGAAGAGCTCACGCGGCTGGGGTTCCGCGAGCTGAAGACCGCCGCGGATGTCGATCGCGTCGTCAAGCAGAACGGTGTGGTGATGGTGGTGGTGAACTCGGTGTGCGGCTGCGCCGCCGGGCGGGCGCGCCCAGGGATCGCCGATGCCCTGACGCACGCCGCGAAGCCGGACGTGCTCGCGACGGTGTTCGCCGGCGCGGACACCGAAGCCACCGCGCGTGCACGCGAGTACTTCGCCGGCTATCCGTCCTCGTCGCCGTCGGTGGCGCTGCTGAAGGACGGCGAGCTGTTGTACATGATGGAGCGCAAGAACATCGAGATCCGCAGCGCGCAGGAAATTGCGGACGAACTGCGCGCCGCATTCGACAGGTTCTGCGCCAGTCCGGTCAGCCAGTAACAGACGCACCGCGGAGCGCGCGGAACGCGCAGAAGCAGTTACCGCTCGTACGATTCGCGTCGCGCCGCGGCGCTTTGTTTGACGACGAAGCGCCGCGGATCCTTCCAGAACATCCCCCGGAACTCCTGCAGCGACGAAGCGCCCCCGTAGCTGACCGACGAGCACAGGTGTTTCAGCATGTCGTAGATGACCGGCCGCGCCGATCCGCGCACCGGCACGCTGATCTCCATGCCTTCCGCGCCGAGCGCCTCCACGTCCACCTGGTCGGCGTCTTCGACGTCCAGGCGATCCTTGATGGCGCCGATTGACGCCATGCCCCGCAGCACCTTGAACGGGACCTTCACCGTCTTCTGTGACTCGGGCAGCAGCACCGACTTCTGCACGACGTCCCCCGGTGTCTCGAGGGTGCCCGCGAACGCGCTGCCCAGCATCACCGTGTCGCCGCCGAACAGGAGCGCAAGGGCGATGGAGCCGTCACGCTTCACGCCGCCGTCGGCGACGATCGGCAGTGCATCGGGACCGAGCCCCGCCGCCGCGCGACACTCGACGAGCGCCTGCAGCTGCGGCACGCCGAACGACGTCGTGAGCCGCGTGGTGCACCCGCCCCCGGGCCCGATGCCGACCTTGATGCCGTCGACGCCGCGCTCCCTGAGGAACGTCGCGCCGTCCGCCGTCGCCACGTTCCCGGCAATCAGCTCGAAGCCGCCAAAGCGCTTCCGGAACTGCTCGATCGCCCGCTCCATCACGGCCGAGTGCCCGTGAGCGATGTCGATCACGATGACGTCCACGCCGGCCTTGATCAGCTCTGCGGCGCGCTCGAGATAATCCCCCTTGGCGCCGATCGCGGCGCCCACGCGCAGCCGCCCCTGGCTGTCGCGCGTGGAGAAGGGCGCCCGCTGGTGCTTGATGATGTCCTTGGCGGTGATCAGCCCGAGCAGGCGGCCGCCGGCGTCAACGAGCGGAAGCTTCTTGATCTTCCGCTCGATCATGACGCGCTCGGCGGCGGCAATCGAGATTTCCCCTTCGTGCGTGACCAGCTTGGCCGTGGGGGTCATCCGCTCGGCTACGTGTCCCGCCCCCGGAACGAAGCGGACGTCGCGCTGTGTCAGCAGCCCCTGCAGCTTCCGGCCGGCGTCCACGACCACGAGCGTGCCGACATGCGACGCCTCCATGATGGCGCGCGCCTCGGCCAGCGTGGCGCCGGGCGTGATCGTGTACGGATCGAAAATGATGCCGTGCTGGGTGCGCTTGACCTTTTCGACCTCCCGGACCTGCGGCTCGATGTCGCCGCTCCGGAACCCGCGGTCGATGATGCCGATGCCCCCTTCCTCCGCCTGCACGACCGCCATCGGCGCCCGCGTGACCGTGTCCATGTTGGCCGACACGATCGGCCGCTTCAGCGTGATGTGCCGCGACAGCCGGGCGCTGAGGTCGAGCCGCGCCGGATCGCGCCGCTCGACCACGCTGAACTGCGGCTTGAGGATGAAGTCGTCAAACGTGCAGCCCTGGACCGAATCCAGGAGCCAGCGGGAGGAATCCATACGGGGAAGGATACGTCAATCGGGTTCACGTCCAGCTGTGCCTTGCCGGAGCCTCGACGTAGGACGCGTCCAGTTCCGCGAGTGAGCCGCAACCGAGCAGCTTCATCGTGCGGATCAGATCGCTGCGCAGGATCTCGATCGCGCGCGCGACGCCGGGACCGCCGGCCGCGCCCAGGCCGTACGCATAGGCACGCCCGACGAGCACCGCCCGGGCGCCGAGGCACAGCGCCTTGACCACATCGCTGCCGCGACGGATGCCGCCGTCGAGCAGCACTTCGGTGCGGCCGCCGGCCGCCTCCACCGCTTCTGGCAGCACTTCCAGCGTGGGCCTCACTCCGTCCAGCTGCCTGCCACCGTGGTTCGACACGACGATCGCGCTCGCCCCCTCATCCACCGCCCGCCGCGCATCGTCTGCGGTATGCACCCCCTTGACGACGATGGGGCCGCGCCACGCGTCGCGGATCCATTTGAGATCGCGCCAGCTGGTCATCGACTGCTCGAGCGCCACGCCGACGTCCGCGTACGGCATCGGCCCTTCGGGCAGCACGACGTTGGGGAAGTTCATCAGGCCGCCGTCGCGCAGGAACCCCGCCAGCCAGCGAGGCCTTGCGAGGAACTGCGGGAGGAAGGGCAGCTTCGGCCAGAGCCCGGGGCCGGTGAGCTGCTTCATGCCGTTGCGCAGATCGCGCTCGCGCTGGCCCGCCACCGGTGTGTCGATCGTGACGACGAGCGCGGACATGCCCGCCTGTCGCGCTCGTTCGATCGTCGCCAGTGCCACGTCGCGGCCGCCGAGCAGGTAAAGCTGGTAGAAGACCGGCCCTCGAGACGCCGCCTTGACGTCCTCGAGCCGGGAGCCGGAGAGCGTCGAGAGGATGCAGGCGGTGCCGGCCTCCCCTGCCGCGCGCGCCGCCGCCTCTTCGCCGCGCGGATAGAACAGCCGGCAGCTTCCGACCGGCGCCAGCAGGATCGGAAGCGCAAGCGGAAGGCCCAGCACGGTTGTGCGGATGTCGCAGGCGGCGGTCGCGACGGCGGACCGCGGCCGGAACGCCATCTCCTCGAAGACGCGGCAGTTCGCGCGGAGCGTGATCTCGGCGTCGGCGCCGCCGTCGATGTAGTCGAAGACGGCGCGGGGCAGCCGGCGTTGAGCGGCCCGTCTCAGGTCCTCGATGTTGACCGCGCGATGGGATGCGAGCGCGTGAGGCATGCGGGACATAATATGGCGGTTGCTGGTGTCCTGGATCCAGGCCTACGATCCGCTCGGGAACGCGTTCCTCAGCACGCTGGTGGCGGCGCTCCCCATCGTGCTGCTGCTGGTCGCGCTCGGCGTCCTCGAGTGGCGCGCGCACCTGGCCGCCTTTTCCGCGCTGGCCGCCGCGCTTATGACATCGACGGCGGTCTTCGGCATGCCGCCGGGGCCTGCCGCCGCAACGGCCGCCTTCGGCGCGGCCTACGGCTTCCTGCCGATCGGCTGGATCATCCTGAACGCCGTCTTCCTCTACAACCTGACGGTCGAAACCGGCCAGTTCGAGATCGTCAAGCACTCGGTCGGCCGCCTCTCGAACGACCGGCGGATCCAGGTCCTGCTCGTGGCGTTCTCCTTCGGCGCGTTCATCGAGGGGGCGGCGGGATTCGGCACGCCGGTCGCGATCTGCTCGGCCCTCCTCATGGGCCTCGGATTCAGGCCGCTTCACGCGGCCGGACTGTCGCTCATCGCGAACACGGCGCCCGTCGCGTTCGGCGCGATAGGAACGCCGATCCTGACGCTCGCAGCCGTCACCGGGCTGGACGCGAAGACGCTCGGGATGATGGCCGGACGCCAGCTGCCATTCGTCGCGGTGATTGTGCCCGCATGGCTCGTCGTCGCGATGAGCGGATGGCGGGGGCTGCGCGGCGTGTGGCCCGCCGTGCTGATCTGCGGCGGCAGCTTCGCCGCGGTGCAGTTTCTCTGGAGCAACTTCGTCGGCCCGGAGCTGGTGGACATCGCCGGCGGGCTGACGTCCATCGCCGCGCTCGCGCTCTTCTGCCGCGTGTGGCAGCCCGCCACCGCCGACGGGCCCAATGCGGCACACGATGGCCCCGCCCTCGCGATCCGTCCCGACGAGCACGCACCGCGCGCGGCGCTCGTGCGGGCATGGATGCCATGGGTATTCCTCAGCGCCGCCGTGATGCTGTGGGGCCTCGCGCCCGTGAAAGCGCTGCTGAACGGCGGGCCGGATGGACTCGCAGGGTACCGCGCGGGCCGGCCGCCGGCGTCGAGCCCGATCCTCGCGCCGAGCTGGGAAGTGCCGCTCCTGCACCGCACCGTCTTTCGCGAGTATCCGGTGCGGCCGGACCCTGTCGATCGCGCCCGCCTCGACGATCCGGCGTACCGGGCCCGCCGGGCGGAAGCGGCGGTGTTCACGCTGAATTGGGCGTCGGCCACGGGCACCGCGATCCTGCTCGCGGCGCTCGCGACAATCCTCTACCTGCGCATCCCCGCCGCGCTCGCAGTCAGGGTGGCGGGCCGAACGCTGCGGCGCATGCGCACGTCGCTCGCGACGATCATGCTCATGCTCTCCCTGGGGTTCGTCACCAGGTACGGCGGGACGGACGCGACGCTCGGCCTGGCGTTCACGAAGACGGGCGCGCTCTACCCGTTTTTCGCGACGTTCCTCGGATGGCTCGGCGTGGCGCTGACCGGTTCGGACACCAGCTCGAACGTGCTGTTCGGAAGCCTGCAGAAAATCACCGCCGAGCAGCTCGGCTTCAACCCGATCCTCATCACCACCGCCAACAGCACCGGCGGCGTCATGGGCAAGATGATCGACGCCCAGAGCATCGTCGTCGCCACGGCGGCGACCGGGCAGACGGGTCAGGAAGGACGAATTCTGCGCTTCGTCTTCTGGCACAGCCTGGCGCTGGCGACGATCATGGCGGTGATCGTCATGCTGCAGGCGTACGTGTTTCCGTCGATGATCCCGTAGGGGGAGTGGTGTCCATCGGGGAATCGGGGCATCGGGGTATCGGGTAGTTGCGGAGAAGGTCCGCTTCTACGGGATGGAAGCCTTGAACCGCTGTCGAGACAGGTGTTGATGATGTGCCTGAACACGCGCGGTTTCGGCGGGGCTGACGTTTGCTTTTTTCGCAAAGTCCGGCCAGGCAGAGACAGCCTCGTCCACCTGTTCCAACACGGAATCGGCTGTGCCGATTGCGAACTCGTCAGCCACTAACAACAAATCATCTCGGGTTATGCCGGCGAACTTTCCGTTCACCGACATCAAATGTTGATACGTCCACTCCCCTCTTGGATTGTAGGCATGCGTCACGTCATATGCCGGCGCCAGCTCCCAAGCTCCACCCTGCCGCAACAGAAACGAAACGTTTTTCGTGTGATCATCGCAGTTCGCGCCCATGGCGTTGAACGCGACCCGTCGGAATACCTCTTCGAGTGATGCGTACCCGAGATTGAGCCGGTCAACCACCAGCAGCAGCTGACTGACGTCGTGGGTGGCCTTCTGTCGAAAGTCCAAGTGCGCTAGGCCGCAGAGTGTTTGCAGATGGTGTTTCGTATTGACGTCGCGATCAAAGCGTTTGGTCATGAAGTGCGCGCGACCGTTCTCCTCGAGCAACCGACTGGGTGACATGGTGATGCCGGCAGCGCTGGCCATCAAGTAATACGCGTACTCGATACGACCATAGTCCTGGCTGACGCCGAGCCTCTCGTCGACACCTACGCCGTCGAACTTGATCAACCAGTGCTCGAACCCGGGTTGCACATCAAACTGGCCGGCGCGAATCTCGTTTGTGGCGGGATTCCAGGAGACAACAGCCTTGGCGCGAGCGCCACCAGCGGATGTGCCAACCTGGATAATCTGCGCGAGCGCGGCTTCCGCATGTGCGTCGTCGTCAATCTCGCCCTCCACAGCTCGTCTAGCGCTTTCGACGAGGGCCGATAGCTGGATCGCCGTGCTCTTGGCGGACCGGCGCGGCCCTCTCGACGGCCTGAATTCCAAAGCGCCCAAGCCTCTCTTGCCCGTATAGGCGAGCCGGTCAAGCGAGGTTATCTGCGATCTGGGAATTCCTTCGCGTGCCATCCACGCGTCGACGAGAAGGTTTCCGAAGTCATCAGGCAACGCGTCTGCAAGCATTCCCGGCAGTCGGCGGTAGGTCAGCTCAGGCAGATCGGGGAATACGAATGGTTCACGAGCTGCCGAAAGCGGCATTTCCAGCGGCGCGAGTTCAACGCCGGACTTCACGAACGCAGGCTGGTATTCGAAGGCGTAGTAACCCAGTGACGGGTCGAGCGCCACGGCACCGACGCTCTTGTCCCAGATGCGAACTTCAATTGTGGTGACCGGGATGTACACGTTCGTCGCTACGGTTTCTTCTGCTGCTTACGTTTTCGAGAGGCCCGCTGGCGGGGGTGCTTTGTGCTCAGCATCTGCACAGGGCTGATTGAAACGGCTGGAGCAAGTGTCCGAAGCCAATCCGCCCGGCTGAGGACTCGCAATGCCTGGATAAGCGAGCGAAGCGTAGCGCCTTTGCCGTTTTCGAGGTTTTTCACTGCGTTCAACGCGATCCCCGCTCGATCCGCCAGTTCCTCTTGACGGAGGTTCTCCCGAAGCCTGAGGTTACGGATTTGCCGGCCCAGCTCTATTTCCAGGTCGTGACTGCGTTGCAACTTTGTAGAAGCCCTTTTAGAGTATTTTAATACGTGTCTACGATAAATACAGACCTTTTAAAGGACGATAAACTAATCAGTTTAAAAAACTATTAAAGTACTTAAAAAGGTATATTTTATCCTTAAATCTATATAATGGACTAAAAACAGTCTATTAAGTGCGATCCTGGCCTGCCCACCAGGTGGTGCCTGCGACCAGCGCGCCGATCGCGGCGCCGGCGGGGAGCGACATCCGTATCTGAATCAGACTACCCCGCTGATAAGACGCGATGAGCATCGCCACGATCGTCCCGCCGATCGCACCGGCGCCGATGAGCGGCGCTGCTCTCAGCCATCCGAGCGAGCGGAGAGCGAACAGAACCGGCACTCCCCAGGCAAGCGTGACGGCATAGGCAATCGGCAGCGCGAATGCGGCAATCGTCACGAGTTCCTGCAGCGCCCGGAACAGCCCGAGACGGTAGTCCTGCGTCCAGGCGAGGACCACCACGCCCGCCCAGTAGCCAATCGGCGCGGCGAGAGGACCGACCAGGAGCCCGCGTATCGGGTGCCGCATCGCGCCCGTCATGGATGTTCTTACACGCCGCAGGTCACGCGGCGGTATCGCCAGCCCCAGAATGGCCCGTTCCTACTTCCGCTCGGGCAGGCAGGTGCACGCGTATCGCTCCGTGAGTCGACGCAGCACGACGCGCATCTCATTTCCTACGTCGATGGACGAGTCCACCGTCAACCCGAGTTCCGCCTTGGCCACCTCCGCGGGATCCAACCGCGGGTCGTCTTTGGTCGAGACGGGCACCTTGCTCGTCTCTTCCGCCTTCTTCCTGACGGCCTCGAGATCTTTCGCGTACTCCAGCACCTTCATCACACTCTCGAGGTACTGCTCGGACGTCAGTTGTCCGATCGCAAAGGCATGACACAAGTGAGTGAGGATCGCGATCTGCACGGCGGCCTGACTGTTCACCGCCTGGAGGACCTTCGGATCGACGGACAGGCCCAATCCGAGCAGCTTCGTCGCGTCGAACTTGATGCCGCTCTCTACAAACCTGAACCCGATGTCGCAAAACCGTTCGACCTTCTTGACGTCGACGCGCTTCAGATCGACCTGCGCGATGCCTGTCACCGGCAGCGGCCGGGCCGCAATCGGCGCTGACGCGGTCCAGAGCACGACGAGAGCCCCCGCGATTCCTGCCACCGTCACCTTCATCTCTGATCTCCTCCCGGAGGGCGCTTCGCCGCATCGTGGCGAACGGGCCGCGCGATGGTAGCACGCGCCCGGGATGTCTTGCGGAAGGGAGTGTGGCGTGATTACTTTTCCCGCGGCTCCTCGAGGTAGGTATACCCCTGCAGCCCCTCTTCGTAGAACTGCAGGAACCGGCCGGCCTGGGTGTAGTCCAGCAGGCCGTCGCGAACCGCCGACTCGACGTCGGCGCGGAACTTCTGGACCAGATCGTCCGCCTTGAACTCGACGTAGTCGAGCACCTCGCGGACCGTGTCCCCCTTGATGACGGCGTCCAGCACCACGTTCCCCTTGTCGTCCAGGCTCACGTGCACCGCGTGGGTGTCGCCGAAGAGGTTGTGCAGGTCGCCGAGGATTTCCTGGTAGGCGCCGACGAGGAACACGCCGAGGTAATAGGGCTCGCCGTTCACGCCGTGCAGCGGCAGCGTCCGCTTCACGTCGCGGCGATCGACGAACCGGTCGATCTTCCCGTCTGAATCGCACGTGATGTCGCCGATCACCGCGTGCGCCGTGGGCGGCTCGTTCAGCCGGTGAACCGGCATCACCGGGAAGAGCTGCTTGATCGCCCAGGCGTCCGGGCACGACTGGAACAGCGAGAAGTTCCCGAAGTAGGTCGTCGCCAGCGTTTCGTCGAGCGCCTGC
Source organism: Acidobacteriota bacterium (assembly GCA_016184105.1). Lineage (NCBI taxonomy): Bacteria > Pseudomonadati > Acidobacteriota > Acidobacteriota bacterium. Next base: position 153,718 of record JACPDI010000010.1, on the reverse strand, counting down.
AGGTCCTCGGGCACCTCGTCCATCTGCTGGACGATCTTCTGCAGCTTCACGCAGATCGCCCAGAACAGGTTCTCGGCATGGCTCCGCTGCTCGATGGGCAGGTACCCGCCCATGAACAGATTCATGGCCATGTCCAGCGCCTGCTGCGCGTCGTGGAAGCTCTCGAGCGCGTTGCGCGGCGACACGCCCTCGTAGGTTTCGTACAGGTCGACGAGCGGCTGCTCCATCTCTTCCACGGCTGCCGCATCCGGTATGCGTTCCTCGCCGAACCCTGACACGCCGAGCACGTTGAAGATGAGCACGCTGTGGTACGCCACGACGGCGCGCCCGCTCTCCGACACGATCGTCGGGTGCTTCACCTGCGCATCGTCGCAGACGGTCTGCAGGTGATAGACGACGTCGTTGGCGTACTCCTCGAGGGTGTAGTTGACGCTGGACTCGAAGTTGGTCTGCGAGCCGTCGTAGTCCACGCCGAGGCCGCCGCCCACGTCGATGTACTCGAGCCCCGCGCCCGCCTTGACCAGCTCGGTGTAGATCCGCGCGGCTTCGTTCAAGGCCCCCTTGACCACGCGGATGTTCGGGATCTGGCTGCCCAGGTGGAAGTGCAGGAGCTTGAAGCAGTCCTCCATCCCGCGCGTCTTCAGCTCTTCGAGGCCGCGCAGGATCGCCGCCACGGTCAGGCCGAACTTCGAGCGATAGCCGCCGGAGCTCTGCCACCGGCCGCCGCCGCGCGCCGCCAGCTTGACGCGCATCCCGATCTGCGGCCGCACGCCGACGCGCTCGGCGTAGTCGAGGATCAGGCCCAGCTCCGTGTACTTCTCGACGACCGGGATGATCCTGCGGCCCATCTTCTGGGCCAGCATCGCCATCTCGATGAACTCGGCGTCCTTGAACCCGTTGCAGATGATCGGCGTCTCGTTGCTCGCCACGGCTGCCACGGCAAGCAGCTCCGGCTTGGAGCCCGCCTCGAGGCCAAAGCCGTACGGACGGCCGAAGTCCACCACTTCCTCGACCACCTGCCGCTGCTGGTTGACCTTGATGGGGTACACGCACATGTACTTGCCTTCGTACTGGTGCTGCGCGATGGCGCCCTGGAACGACTGGTAGATGTCGCTCAGGCGGTGCCGCAGGATGTCGCGGAACCGCACCAGGATCGGAAGGCCGATCCCGCGGAGTTGAAGATGATCGACCAGCTGCTTCAGGTCGATCGACTGGGCCGGCTCCTTCGTGGGATGGACGAGCACGTGCCCGGACTTGTCGATGGAGAAGTACCCCTTCCCCCACCGGTCGATTTCGTACAACTCACCGGCGTCCGCGACCGTCCACGGCTCGCCGAGCTGCCACGCTCTCGGCAGCCGCGTGATCTGCGTGCTCACGCGGACATGATAAAGGAAATTTCGCGAATGTGAAGATCGATATGCGGCGCGCCGCGCGGTGGACCGGCGGCCATGGCTGTAGCATAGGGACATGACGACAGCGACGCTCGGGTGGGTCGCGGTGGCCCTGTACTTCCTGATCACCATCGCGCTGGCGGTTCGCGGCGCGCGGCGCACGCGGTCGCTGGCGACCTACGCCGTCGGCGACCGCAGCATTCCCGCATGGGTGATCGGGCTGTCGCTGGCGGCGCAGCTGACGAGCGTCGCCACTTTCGTCGTCAACCCGGGCCTCGTCTACGCATTCGGGCTCTCGGCGCTCTTCGGCTACGGCGTCAGCGCCGGGCTCGGGATCATGCTGGGGCTCGTGGCGCTGTCGCGACGCTTCCGCGGCCACGGCGTGCGCGTCCAGGCGCTCACCGTCCCGCAGTGGATCGGCGCGCGATACGAGTCCACGGCGCTCAGGGCGCTCTTCGCGGTCCTCTCCCTCGGGCTGGTCACCTTCGCGACGCTCATCGTCGTCGCCCTGTCGGTCGTCCTCGCCAGGCTGCTGGACCTGCCGCCCGGGTGGGTGGCCGTCGGCCTGACGACGATCGTCGTGACGGGAGTGATGCTGGGCGGCGCCACCGGCCACGCGTGGACCAACGCCGTGCAGGCCTCGATCATGGCGGTGGTCGCGGTGCTGATGATCGCCAACGGGCTGCCGCTGCTCGCGGCCGAGCCGGGGGCCGGCGCGCGGCTGGCGGCGATCGACCCCAACTTTCTCCGGCCGGTGAACCCCGCGTCTCCGTATTTCCGCAACGTCTTCGAGGTGTTCTTCTGCAATTTCCTCGTCGGCGTGGCCATCGTCTGCCAGCCGCACATCATGAGCAAGGCGCTGTACGTCCGCGGCGATCGCGAGGTGCGCACGTACCTCGGCACCGCGATCGCGTGCGGGGCGGTCTTCACCACCGTGCTGGTGACCGGCGTGTGGGCGCGCCTGTCGCTTGCACAACCCGCGGCAATCGATCGCGCCATCCCGGCGTGGATCGCCACGGCGTTCCCGGGGCCGCTGCAGGTATTGATCGCGGTCGGCCTCCTCTGCGCGGGACTCTCGACCCTGGAAGGCATCTTCCTGGCGCTCTCGACAACCTTCTCCGCGGACTTCTACCCGCTTCTCGCGCGAGAACGCCGCGACCGCACGGCGTTCATGGTCGGACGCGCCGGCCTTGCGGCGGTGGGAGTCGTGACGGTGCTGCTCGCCATCTGGCAACTCGAGCACCCGACGGGAGGGAGCGTGGCGATCTTCGCGCAGTACGGTGTGTACCTGCTCTTCTCGGCGTCATTTCTGCCGCTCGCGTGCGGCATGTTCGTCCCGCGCGCGGGACGCGCCCTGGTCACCGCCGGAGTGCTGGCAACGCTGGCGGGCTATGTCGTGGTCGCCGCATTTCGCATTTCACCGTTTCACAACAACCCGGGCTTCCTTGCGACCGTCGGCATGCTGCTCGGGTGGGCGGCCGTCGGTGCGGGATTGATTTTGCGGGGGAGACCGGCCGGCGACGTGGCCGCAGTTGAGGAGGCGCACCGGTGATGACGCACGTCGGATACGTCCGCAGCCCGCACCGGCAGGCGGCCGATGTTCCCAAGGGCCTGGGTGCCGAGCACACGGCGGCAGGTGTTCTGGAGATCCTCCCGGAGTTCGAAACGGGTCTGCAGGACATCGAGGGCTTCTCCCATCTCTACGTGATCTGGGAGTTCGATCGCTCCAGCGGCTACGAGTTGCTCGGCACGCCCCCTTCCGACGATCGACCGCACGGCGTCTTCGCCACGCGCGCTCCACGCCGCCCCAGCCCGATCGGGCTGACCGTCGTGGAGCTGCTCGGGCGGGAAGGACGGCGGCTGCGCGTCCGCGGGGTGGACATGCTGGACGGGACGCCCATCCTGGACATCAAGCCGTACCTCTCGAACGTGCCGCCGGAAAAACTCCGGCGCGGATGGCTCGCCGAGGCCGAGGCGCGGAAGAAAGAATGAAGCGGCTCACAGTTCTGTAATCTCCCTCGGCCTTCGTAATCTCACGCGCGACAAAGACCCGCGGTCTGCAAGGGATTTGCGCCGATTCGCGCTGGCAGCCGGATTGCGATAAGCCGCGCGTTCCCATGCAGTTCACCGTCAGGCTCGCTATCGGAGTGCCGGAGGGCGCGAGACGGCTGCCGACCGTCCTCGTGATGTCAGACGACGAGAACTGGCGGGCGGCAACGGGGCGCGCGCTGGAGCAGGAGGGCTACCAGGTGCTGGCAGCGCGCCACGCCGGCCAGGCGCTCGTGACTGCCGTGCGGCACGCCGCGCCGATCGATCTCCTCGTCTCGGACGGCGCCCGAGGCTGCCGATCGGACTTCTCGCCGCGGCTCTTCGCGGAAAACCCGCGGATGCGGCTCCTTCACCTCGGCGCGCGCCCGCGCACCCGCGAGGATCTGCTCGCCTCCGTCAGCGGCGCCCTCGCCTGAGAAACTATTCTTCTGCGCCTTCCGCGCCTTCGGCGGTGAGCCTACGGCTTGCCCGGCATCCTGAAGAAGGAATCCTCGAGCGGCAGGTTGAACTCGATCTTCTCGACCGTCATCGTCATCATCAGCTGGCCGTTCATCAGGTTGCGCACGGTGTGCGGCACCGTGATCCCCTGTTCGGCTCTGTAGTCGTCCAGCTCGGTGTCGATGTTGAACGCCTGCCCCCCCTGTTCGAGCTGGTTCGACATGCGCAGCTCGATGCCGCTCTCGGCATCGAGATAGTAGTGCTGCACGCGGCCGTTCTTGCGGGTCACCTTCAGCGTGTACACACGCCTGCCGTTCGGAAGCTTGTCCGCCCCGTCCGGCGACTCCCCCTTCACCAGCTCGATCGTGTGTCCCTTGGTCTTGTAGTCGACGAACGGGCCGTCAAAGTCCGCCTGGTCGCGCGTCATCTCCGCCTGCGGCCCGGGCACTTCCTGCGCGGCATCGGCGCCCATCATCGGATTGATCATCCACGCCTTCTGGCCGTCGAAGGCGGTCACCACCTTCTTGTCCTGGATCTGCATTTCCTGCCGCATCATGTTCGGGCGCTTCGCGTTGACGGTCATCGGCAGCTCCATGCCCTGCACGCTGACCTTGCCCGTGATGCGCATCGACTGCAGCGCGCGCAGCTTGTCTTCGCCGCCGCGGGCGTTCAGGTTCTTGGCAATCAGTTCGTCGACCGACGGGGCGGCCGCGGCCTGTCCGGCAGTCGCGGCAACCTGTCCCGCGGCGGCGGTCGTGTACGTGATCAGCGCCACCACGGCGGTCGCGGCGAGCTGGAAAGCCTTGCGCATGAATCCTCCTGGCACACCCGCACGCAGGCGGGCGCGCGGGCGTCGTTGTGGCCAGATTGTACTTCGCCGAAAGGGCTTCCGGCAGGCTCTGCAGGGCAAATCCTGCCGGAATGTCAGGCAGACTACACGCGCCGGGGGCGGGCCACCATGCGATAGAGGAAGAGCAGCAGCATCGCGCCGAGGATGGAGACAATCCATCCGGCCGACTCGTTCTCGCCGTAGAGACCCATCGCCCGGCCGACGAACCCCCCGAGCACCGCGCCGGCGATGCCGAGCAGGATCGTGATAATGAACCCGCCGGGGTCACGGCCCGGCATCAAGAGCTTCGCGACGATCCCCACCACCAGGCCGAACAGGATCCATGCAAGGATGCCCATCAATCCTCCTTCACCTTCGGACCGCCGGGGGTGCAATGCGCTTGCCTGTTCATACGGCTGAGTCCGCCCCCGTGTGCTTCATCGTGTCGGAACACTCCCGTTCCACAACCACGCCGCCCCTCTCACGCCGCTCGAGTCGCCGTGCGCGTGGCGGACGAGCGGCGTGTCGACGCGATCGGAGAACACCCAGCGCTGCCATTGCGCGGGCACGCGGTCGTACAGCCGATCGATGTTCGAGAGTCCGCCGCCGAGCACGATGACATCCGGATCGAGCAGGTTGATGATGCTGGCGAGCGCGCGGGCCATCCGCCCTTCGTACCGATCGAGCGCCGCGCACGCGTCGGCATCGCCGGCGGCCGCGCGCGCCACCACCTCCTCGCTCGCGATGCGCTCCCCCGTCGCGGCCTCGAAGTCGAGCGCGAGCCCCGGGCCGGAGAGATATGTCTCGACGCAGCCGCGGCGCCCGCAGTAGCACGGCGGCCCGGGCAGCTCGGCTGTCCCGGGCCACGGCAGCGCGTTGTGGCCCCACTCGCCGGCGACGCCGTTCGGCCCCTCGATCACACGCCCGTCAACGACGATGCCGCCGCCGGTGCCGGTGCCGATGATGACGCCGAACACCACGCGGAAGCCGCGCCCGGCGCCGTCGATCGCCTCCGACAGGGCGAAGCAGTTCGCGTCGTTGGTGCAGCGCACCTCCCGCCCGAGCCGTGCCGCCAGGTCGCGATCGAACGGCCGGCCGTTGAGCCAGACGGAGTTGGCGTTCTTCACGAGCGAGGTCGCGCGCGAGATGGTGCCAGGCATGCCAACGCCGACCGTGCACCGTTCGCCCGCGGCCGCCTCGAGGTCGGCCACGAGCCGCGCAATCGCGGCAAGCGTCGCGTCATAGTCCCCCCGCGGCGTCGGGACCCGGCGCCGTTCCACGATATGTCCGCCGCCGTCGAGGGTTGCGCCTTCGATCTTGGTGCCGCCGAGATCGATCCCGATGCGCATCACGGAGTCATAATACAGGCGGGGAGACGGAGACATGTCCGAGATTCAGAACCGGGGGTACGCACGTCCGGAAGTCCTGGTGAGCACCGAGTGGGTGTCGCAGCACCTGCACGATCCGGCAATCCGCCTCGTCGAGTCCAACGAAGACACGCTGCTGTATGCGTCCGGCCACATTCCGGGCGCGGTGCACGTGGACTGGACGCAGGATCTCAACGACCAGATTCGCCGCGACTACATCACGCGCGACCGGTTCGAGGCGCTGATGTCGCGCATCGGCGCCACGCGTGACACCACGATCGTCTTCTACGGGGACAAGAACAACTGGTGGGCGTGCTACGCCTTCTGGGTGTTCCAGCTGTTCGGCCACACCAACGCCCGCGTGATGGACGGAGGGCGGCTGAAGTGGGACAAAGAAGGCCGGCCCATGACGCGGGACGTCCCGAAGCCCGCTCCCGCCAGCTACAAGGCGCCGGAGCGCACCGACGCGCCGCACCGCGCCTTCCGTGACGAGGTGCTCGCGCACATGAACGCGCGCGGCCAGCTCGTGGACGTGCGCAGCCCGGACGAATACACCGGCAAGCGCCTCCACATGCCGGAGTACCCGAACGAGGGGGCGCTGCGCGGCGGCCACATCCCGGGCGCGAAGAGCATCCCCTGGGCGCGGGCGATCGACCCGGAGGACGGCTCGTTCAAGACCGCCGGGGAGCTGAAGCAGATCTACGAGGCGGAACAGCAGCTCGACCCGAAGAAGGAAGTGATCGCCTACTGCCGGATCGGCGAGCGCAGCTCGCACACGTGGTTCGTCCTCAAGTACCTCCTCGGGTTCAACAACGTGCGCAACTACGATGGATCGTGGACGGAGTGGGGCAACCTCGTGAACGCGCCGATCGAAAAGTAGCGGAGTGCTGTCGCGCGAACCCTTCGGGTTCGCGGGGGCGAGCCTGAAAGGCTCGCCCCACATCCACGCTACGGCGCCTCCTCGACTTCCCGCTTCCACGTGTCCAGCGTGTCCATCGGCGTGTCGTGACCGCGCGTGGCCGCTTCGTACTTGCAGATCTCCACCAGCTCGTCGTCGCTCAGCACGCGGTTGCGCTCCTTGGCCGCCGTGAAAATGGCTTCGACGAGGCGTTCGTCGGGTGCGATGTCGTGCTCGTGCAGCCAGTACACCACGTTGGACATGCCTGACATGAAGCCGACCTCGATCGATTGCCGCCGCCCCACCATCCCGGCGGGGACGCCGGAGTACACGCGGTCGGCCAGCCAGTCTTCTCCCTTCTTCCGCGCCTTGATGATCGCCGCGGCGTGCACGCCCGTCGCCGTGCGGAACGCATCCCGCCCGAACACCGGGTAGTTGACCGCGATCGGCACCTCGGTCGCCTCGCTCGCGACCCGCACGTACTCGGCCAGTGCCGTCAGGTCGTTCTCGATGTATCCCATCAACCGCAGGTTCACCAGGAGCTGGTCCATCGAACAGTTGCCGACGCGCTCGCCGATGCCGAGCGCCGTGGCGTGCACCCGGTCCACGCCGGAGGTCATCGCCGTGATCGTGTTGATGACCCCCAGCCCGCGGTCGTTGTGGCCGTGCCAGTCGATCTTGATGTCTTCGCCGGTTTCCTTGATCATCTGGCGGACGTACGGCACCAGGTTGCGGACGCCGCGCGGCGTGATGTGCCCCACGGTGTCGCACACGCAGATCCGCCTGGCCCCCGCGCGAATCGCGGTACAGTACAGCCGCTTGATCGTCTCGGGCGTGGCGCGGCAGGTATCCTCGGTGACGTACATGACCGGCAGCCCCTCGGACGTCGCATAGCTGACGGCCTCGTCGGTGAGCCGCAGCATCTCGTCGAGCGTCCAGTCCTCGGCGTACTGCCGGATGGGCGACGAGCCGATGAAGGTCGCGGCCTCGATCGGGAATCCGACCTTCATCGAGATCTCGACGAGCGGCGTGATGTCCGCCTTCACCGTGCGCACCGCGCAGTTCGGCCGGATGGAGAGCTTCGAGTCGGCGATGGCGCGGCAGAGGGCGGTGATGTCGGCGCAGGCGCGCGGGCCGGCGCCGGGCAGGCCCAGGTCGGCGCTGGTGATGCCCAGGCGATCCATCAGGCGCAGCAGCTCGATCTTGGTCTCGATCGCGGGGTCGCGAACCGACGGCGACTGCAGCCCGTCGCGCAGCGTCTCGTCGTTCAGCTCCACCGGCTGGTCGCGGTGCGGGTAGCCGTTCCCCGCCGTATTCCAGTCGTAGATTAGCGTTGCATCCGTCGGCAGACGGGTCATGCCATCGGTCATGGCGTGCTCCCGGTCCCTGCTGAGAGGGGCCTCATGAGACTTGCGGGCAAGGTCGGCATCGTCACGGGCGCGGGGCGCGGCATCGGCCGCGAGCTGGCGCTCGCCATGGCGCGCGAAGGCGCCGCGCTCATCGTCAACGACGCGGGTGTGGCGGTGGACGGCGCGCCGGGCGCCGAGCGCCCGGCCGGCGCAGTCGCCGCGGAGATCGCCGCGAGAGGCGGAACGGCGCTCGCCGACAACGGGTCGGTCGTGTCGCACGCCGACGCGCGCGCGATGGTCGCGCGCGCCGTGCGGGAGCTGGGCCGGCTCGACTTCGTCGTCAACAACGCGGGCATCGTCCGCGACGCCATCTTCCACAAGATGAGCGAAGAGGACTGGGATGGCGTCGTTGCCGTGCACCTCAAAGGCACGTTCAACGTGTCGCGCGCCGCGGCGGAGATCTTCCGCGCGCAGGGGGCCGGCGCCGTCCTCAACATGACCTCCACGTCGGGCCTCATTGGCAGCTACGGCCAGGCGAACTATGCCGCCGCCAAGCTCGGCATCGTCGCGCTGACGCGATCGATCGCGCTCGACATGCGCCGCTTCAACGTCCGCGCCAACGCCATCGCGCCGTTCGCCTCGACGCGGATGACCGAAACGCTTTCGGGCGCGGCGCCGGCTGCGGGCGACAGCGACGCCGCCCGCCGGCGGCTGGAGCGGCTGCGGTCCCTTGACGCGTCGCTCATCGCGCCGCTTGCCGTGCACCTCGTCTCCGATGCCGCCGCCGCGATCACCGGGCAGGTGTTCGCGGTGCGGGGAGCGGAGATCACGCTGTTTTCGTTCCCGCGGCCCGTCGCGACGCTGTATCGCGCCGGGGGCTGGGATGTGTCCTCGCTTGCGGACCAGCTCGGCGCGCTCGCGCCTCAGTTCACGCCCCTCGACGTCACGTCAGACGTGTTTCCCGGCGACCCGCGGCTCTGATCCGCCGCGGGAAAACGGCCCATGCTGGCCAGCTGGGCGTGGCGGCGCGCGGCAAGCAGCGCGGCGCCGAGCGCGCCCGCGAACACCGCGTCCGGCGTCGATCGGATGACCTGCGGCGCCTCGCCTCGCACGGTCGAGCGCGCGATCTGCTCCTCGATCTGCTGGAGGAGCCCGATGTCCTGCGAGAGGCCGCCGGTGACGAACACCACGCCCTGCGCGCCGGCCGATCTCGTCAGGCGCACCAGCCTGCCCGCGATGCTCTCGTGGATGCCCCGCAGGATCTCGGGTGTGGAGATGCCGCGGCTCACCATGTTGATGACGTCGGTTTCGGCGAGCACCGCGCAGATGCTCGACACCGGTTCGGCGCGCGCGGCGGCCTGCGACAGCGACCCGATTTCTTCGAGCGGCACGCCGAGGTACCGCGCGATGTTCTCGAGGAACTGCCCGGTGCCGGACGCGCACTGGCTGGTCATGCGGTGCGCGACGACCTTGCCGCGCTGGTCCATCCGGATCGCGCGTGAGTGCAGCGCGCCCACATCCAGGACCGCGCGCGCCTCCGGATCGAGGAAGAGCCCGCCGCGGGCGTGCGTCGTCATGCTGTAGAAGTGGCCGGTGCGGAACGGGACCGCGTCGCCGTCGCCCGTTGATGCGACGTAGTCGAGCGACTCGAGCGGCACGCCGGCGGCCGAGCAGCAGTCCTCGACGCTCGCGCGCGTGACGTCGTGCACGTTGCGGCGGCGGATGCGCTGCCACACCCTGGCCAGCACGTCGCCGTCCTCCCCCGCGCGGCTCCGCACAATCGCGACCTTGATCGAGCTGGAGCCGACGTCGACGCCCGCCGTTGTCAGTATTCGCGCCATGCCGGTGCTCCGCCGCGGCCTGCGCGGTAGTCATCCAGCGCGAACAGCGCCGCGCCGCGCGCGCCCATGTAGATCGAGTCTGGATGGATGTTGACCCTCGTCCCGGGGCTGTAGTGTTCGGCGACGAGGTCGTGCAGGACCTTCGTGGCCATCTCGTTCTTGCAGACCCCGCCCGTGAAGGTGAACTGGTCGTGGACGCCGCCCGAGCGCGCGAGCAGCGACATGGCGCGCAGCATCATCGCGCGGTGCAGGCCCGCAAGGATGTCTTCGCGACGCTGCCCGAGCGCCAGCCGCTCGCGCAGCTCGGCGCCGGCGAAGACGGTGCACGTCGAGTTCACCCGAATGACCCGGTGCGCGCGCATGGCAAGCGGGCCCAGCTCGTGAAGGCCGAGGCCCAGTTCGTCGGCGATGTATCCGAGATAGCGCCCGCACCCGGCGGCGCAGCGGTCGTTCATCTGGAACGACGTGACCACGCCCGACTCGTCGACCTGGATGGCCTTCGTGTCCTGACCGCCGATGTCCAGCACCGTGCGGGTTCCCGGAAACGCCGCGTGCGCGCCGCGGCCGTGGCACAGAATCTCGCTGCGCACGCACTCCTTCGGGAACGGCAGCGTCTGCCGGCCATAGCCGGTGCCGACGAATGCCACTTCGTCGATCGCCGTTCCCGCCGCGGCCGCGAGCACCAGGTCCACGACGCCAGCCGCATCGGGCGCGGCGACGGCGTCTTGGGAGGTGACGCGCGCGATCGCCCGGCGCAGGACGTGGTCGAACGGCTTCCGCGTCATCGTCGTTTCGACGTCGAGCACGGCGCGATCGAACAGCCCCGCCAGCCGCTCGAACGGCACGGCGCCGCCCGCGCAGACCGCTTCGGCGGCGGCCATGAACGCGGCACCCGCCAGATCGCGAAAGAAGTCGCTCCTGCGAGCGACGCTGCCGTCGAAGAGGGACGCGGCCGTGCGTGACATGCGCTCGATCACCTCGTCGAGCGCCGGTTCGAGCGCGTGGCGCAGCGAGTCGGGCTTCACCTGCCCGACGCACGCGCGCAGCTCCCCTTCGAGGTCTGCGAGCTGATCGAGATACAGCTCGAAGCGGAACGCTTCCGGGAGCGCGGCGGCGAGCGCCGCCGTGCGCGTCCGTTGCTCGCCGGGAAGCTGCTCCAGCGCCCGTGCGAGCAGGCTGAGCCGCGCGGCGGTCAGCGCCTCCTCGCGCGCGACCGCGCAGGCGACCTCGTAGTTGCTCCGGCTGTTCGTGATGCCCTGCCCGACGATCTCGCCGTGCTCGTCGAGCAGCACGGCCTTCGTGGTCGTCGAGCCGAGGTCGATGCCCACGCCGCACTTCATGCGTACCCCCCGTGCCGGCGCGCGTCCACCATCTGCAGGTAGCTCTGGATGCGGTTCTCGATGTTCGCCTTGCCGAAGTAGCGCGGGTCCACCAGGTCCGACTCGATGAAGCCGCCCGGACGGCCGGTCCGCCGCTCCAGCTCGCGCAGCATGAGCAGTTGGCCTGCGCTGAACGAGTTGCACGACTTGACGCTGTTGATGATGAACCCGTCCGCGTGGTACTCGCGGATGTAGCGCTCGAGGAGCGCCACGCGCGCGGGCAGCCCGAGGTTGGTGTAGCACCCGAGGCAGTAATCCGCGAGCGTTTCGAAGGGATGCGACGCGTCGTGGCGGAACCCGGTGTCGTACAGCCCTCCGACGCGCGTGTAGGTGCTCGCGACCGCCACCGCGCCTTCCCTGGTGAACATCCGCCAGAAATCGTTGAAGCTGGTCCAGTTCGGCGGCCCTTCGACGACGAGGCGATACCGTTCCTCGGCGAGCGTCCCGTCGGGGGTGGCGGGCCCTTTCCCGGCGGCCATGCGCGCGTCCACCTCGCGGCGCAGCTCGCGGTAGTACGCCACCGCTTCTTCCGACCCGCGGAACGCCGAGAAGATCGGGCCGACGTAGTACACCCCGCCAAAGTACCCATCGATCGGCGAGGGGCGATGGCGCGCCGACTCCCACACCGCGACCAGGTCGTCTTCAGCCGCCGCCGATCGCGCGAGCTGCGCGGTCAGCTCGTCGAGATCGAGGCGCCGGCCGGACACGCGTTCCATCGCCGGAATGACCTCGTTCTTCAACTGATCGACCACGTAGGCGCGCATCGACGGCGTGATGACACCGTCCGGCTGATACGGCACGTGCAGCATCGCGACCGGGCAGCGGTACTGCTCGCGCAGCAGCTCGAACCACTTCATGAACGTGAAGCAGCCCGTGTAGGACAGCAGCAACAGATCCGGCTCGGGCAGCTTCGTGCCGGTGGGGCCGATGTTGCCGCTGCGCAGCATGCCGATGTCGCATTTCACGTACGTGCAGACATCCTCGGAGTGCCCGGACTTCTCCGCCTCGGCGATGTACGCGGCCGATCGGCCGCGCATGCCGGACTGCAGCGCGTTGATTTCCGGCAGCACCGAGAGCATGCCGAACGAGGCGATCAGCTCGGTGAGGTTGCCGGGCACGAACGTGTACACGACCTTCCTGCCATCGTGGCGGGCGCGCGCGAGCCGCTCGAAGTGCTCGCCGATCATGCGCTTCTGGCGGATCTGGCTTTCGTCCTTGGCCCCGGCGGCGGCCGCGGCAGGTGTGCTCATCTCTCGGCTCCCCACAGCTTCACGGAATCGGAGAAGGCGCCCGCCTGCTCCCGGATGGTCTGGAACTGCGCGTTGTTCTCGGCAAACTTGAAGCTCGTGTGCGGGATCGACGCGCGGTCGAGCGCGGCCTCGAGCATCGGCTGGTCCAGGAGCGCGGGGTCGCAGAACGACGCGGCGGCGAACACGACGCCGTCGGCGCCGCACTCGCGCACGCGCGACACGAGCGCCGCCCCCTTCACGTCGTTCGCGATATAGCGCGACGCGGTGGCCACGCCGCGCTGGAGGTACGTTCGCGCCAGCGCGTCCAGCGGGTCCTCATCCTCGCCGACCGCGATCTCCCCGTCGATCGTCCGCAGTCCGAGCTGGAAGTCGTCGTCCACGATGTCGCACCCGGCTTTTTCGAGCGAGCGAATCAGATCGAGCGGCGGCTGCTCGCAGAACGATCCGCGGAGGACGACGCGCGCGTTGTCGATCAGGCGGGCGGGCCGGCGGGACGCCGCCTCCACCGCTTCGTCGACGAGCGCGCGGTGGGTTGCCGCGGGCAGCCCGGCGCCGGCGCGCGCGATCAGGTACGCCTCGGACGCGCGCAGCCGCCACGGCTCGGCCCGGCGGATCGCGTCCAGCCGCTCGAGCGAGGCGCGCCGCGCGTTCTCGCCGCCGATCGCGCGCCGCAGCGCGGCGGCGTCCAGCCTCTTCGCGCCGCGCGCACCGAGCGCCTCCGCGATCTCGCGCATCGCGTGCGCGAAAAACCGGCCGCCCGTCGCCATATCGAAGTTCTGCGGGATGTCGAGATACGCGACGTACCGGTCCGGGAACAGCATGCGCCACATGCCGCCGAGATTGCGGATGACGTCGCAGATCGACGGGAACACCATGCCGTCGAGCGGGTCGAGGTGCCCGCTCAGCCCCAGCTCCAGCGTGCTGCGCGGGATGTGGCAGATGTACGACTGGAAGTACGAGTCGCCGCGGACGATCTCCAGCTCGTCGCCGCCGCCGAAGAGCGCGACCGGCAGGCAGCCGAGGGCTTCGAAGAGCGGCCGCGGGACGTAGATCGGCAGATACCCGATCGCCAGCGCCCCCGGATTCGCCGTCTTCCACGCGCGCACGTGCGCGAGAGAGCGATCCTCGACGAGCGCGCGCGCCCGCTCGAGAACGGCGCCGCAGGGATCGACGTGGGTCTCCGGCATCCCTTACGCCTCCACGCTCACGATCGGAGAAGGGACGCGGAACTGCGCGACGTGACGTTCCACGCCGCTGAGCATGGCGGACGAGGGACAGCGCGCCACCATGCCGCAGAGCGCGAGGCCGTAGATCGACCGCGCCACGTCCTCGACGGTCCCGTGGCGCGCTTCGTCGTACCACCCGTAGACCCAGTTCAGCATCCCGAAGATGTTGTAGGTGCTCCGCGCCGCCTCCGCGCCGGTCGGGGCACCGGCGGGCAGCGCGCCCGGCTTCCCGCAGCCGGCCCTGTACAAATCAACCACGATCGCGCGCGCGATCTCGAAGTAGCGCTCCTTCAAGGCCCGGACGGCGCGCCGCCGCTTCGGCGGCAGCTCGCCGGCCTCCTCCACCAGGACGCGCGCCACGTCACGGTTGGCCGTCATGAACCGGACGTGGCTGTAGACGAACGCGTAGAAACGCTCGTCCGGTCCCTCGACATCCTTCGTCGCCTGCTCGGCCGACGCGATGAGCGTCTCGAACGCGCGGGTCTGCAGCGCGAACGCGATGTCTTCCTTCGAGGCGAAGTAGTTGTACAGGTTCGCGAGGCTGGTCCCGGTCTCGCGCGCAAGGTCGCGCATCGACAGGCCGTGGTAGCCGTGCGCGGCGAGCAGTCGCGCCGCCGCGGTGAGAATGTCCTGGTTGCGCGGCTTCACGCGTCCTCCCACACGGGGGCGCGGCGGGCGATGAACGCCTCGATCCCCTCGTTGCCGTCGCGGCTCGCGGCGATCTCATCGAGATACCGCCGTTCCACCGCCGGCAGATCGCGGTGGAGCGCGCGCACGAGCGCCGAGTTGTCACGGAAGGCGGCGGTCGCCTGCCGCAGCGCGAACGCCGAAAGCGGCGCGAGCCGCGCGCGGTACCACTCCAGCAGCGCCTGCTCCGGGTCCGCCGCGTCGACGATCGCCGCGACGAGTCCCGCGCGCTCCGCGGCGGCCGCGTCAATTTCGTCGCCCGTCAGCAGCATCCGCTCGGCGAGCGCACCCGGCAGCCGGTGGGCGCCCGCGGCGGCGAGCACCGGCGCAAACACGCCCAGCTTGATCTCCGGGCACGCGAAACGCGCGCCCGGCGTCGCGAACACGAAGTGGCAGCACAGCGCGACCTCGAACGCGCCCCCCAGGCATCGCCCCTCGACGAGCGCCGCGATCGGCACCGGATACGCGGCCAGCTCGCGCACGAAAAGGTGGAAGCCCTGCAGCATGTCGCGGACGCGATCGCGCCGGTGCTCCTCGATCGACGCGCCGAACGAGAAGTTGCCGCCCGCGCCGCGCAGGACCACGAGCCGGAGATGCGTGCGGCCGCGATGCGCGCGCAGGGCGGCGCCCAGCTCACCCAGCATCCCGCTGGTCAGCACGTTCGCCTTCGGCTGGTTCAGAACGAGCCGCAGGACGGTCTCGTGCTCGATCAGGTCGGCGGTGATCGTCGTGTACGCACCCATCTCACGCCCCCGTCTTCGCCGAGGCCGGCAGCACCGCCCGGATCGTCCCCTCGTCGAAGCGCGCACCTTCGGCGTAGAGCTGCCGCAGGCGGACGAAATCAATCTCGCGATCGCCGCGTGCGCCGTGGTGGAACGCGGGGAAGCCCGCCGCGGCTTCCGTGTTCATGTTGAGCGCGAGCCACGAGCGGTTCGTTTCGCTGTTCGCGTACCAGTGCTCCAGCTTCTTCTTGCGGAGACTCTCGAGCGTCTTGCGCGTGCAGTCCGGGAACGTGTGGAGGAGGCGGGTCACGAGTCGATCCACCGCCGTATCGAGCGGCGTGAGGTCGATCGCGCACCGGCCGGCGGCGGCCTTCGCCTCTTCGAGCGCGGCACCCGTCTTCCAGTCGCCAAAGACGATGCGGCCGGTCTCGTCCACATACCGGTCCGTGACGACGAGAGGATTCGGGAGGAAGCGTCCCGACTCGTCGCGGTGCACGGCCACGACATCGTTGATGAGCCCCAGGCGCAGCGCGGCGTGCGCCGACCACGGCTCGCACAGCACGAGGGATTCCGCGGCCCTCGCATAGCCGACATAGAGGTGCAGGAAATCGGTGGACCCGCCGTCGGGCGCCGAGCCGTGGATCGGTCCCGCCTGGCCAAACCGCGCGTGGTCGCCGGCAATCGAGAAGTCGCACGCCATCCCGATCTCCTGCCCGCCGCCGATCCGCATCCCGTTCACGCGGCAGATCACCGGCTTGTCGCAGAGCAGGATCGCCGTGATCATGTCGTTGAACAGGCGCATGTACTGGAGGTATTCGTGCGGCCGGCCCGCGTAGTACGTCGCGTACTCCGCGGTGTTGCCGCCCGTGCAGAACGCGCGCGAGCCGGCGGCGGTGAACACCACCGCGACCGCGCGCCGATCGGCGCTCGCCCGCCGGAACGCCAGGATCACTTCCTTCACCGCGCCGGTCGTGTACGAGTTGAGCTGCTTCTCGTTGTCGAGCGAGATCCACACCTGGTGCAGCCCCTCCGCCGCGCCGCCGCGGCGATCGAGCACCGGGCGTTCCTCGTAGCGGATCTGCCGGAACGTGAAGTCGGGGACGAGCTCGTGGTTGAAGAGGTCAGTCATGATGTTCAGGTGCGCGGATCGAGCACCATCCGCGCGCGCAGGGCGTGGCCGGCCATCGCCCGCAGCAGTTCGTTGATCGACGACATCGGCGCGTGCTCGAGGAAAGGTCGGATCGCGACGCGCCCGTCGGCGATCAGGCGCAGCACCTCCGGGTATGCCTCGGGGGGGCAGCCCCACGTGCCGTGCACGGTGGCGTCGAACGCCATGAGATTCGACAGCCGGACGGAAACCGGCTCGGGGGTGTAGCCCACCTGCACGAGGGTGGCGCCGCGGCCGAGCAGCGAAAACGCGAGCGCCTGCCCCTGGGTCGTGCCGCTGCACTCGAAGATGCGGACGCCTAGCGGCGGCACCCGCCAGTCGCGGGCGGCCTGGCCGAACTCCTTGCGCACGTCCTGCGGGTTGCGAGCGCGCAGATCGACCAGGCGTTCGGCGCCGTGCGTGGCGAGCAGCGACAGCCGGTCCGGCGCGACATCGCCAACGACGACCCGGGCGCCAAGCGCGCGGGCGATCTGCACGACGAAGCCCCCCACGCCGCCTCCGCCGACGACCAACGCCGCGTCTCCCTGCTCGAGTCCGGCGCGGCGCACGGCCTGATACGCGGTCGAGACCGCGTCGGCGACCACCGACAGCTCGCGCGGATCAACGCCGGCCGACAGGTATTCGTCCACCGGCACGAGCGGCGCGGCGGGCACCAGCATGTGGCTGGCAAATCCGCCGTGCACGTCGTTGCCCGGCATCTGCTGATCCGGGCAGGCGTTGCCGCGTCCGGCGCGGCAGTACGCGCACTGCCCGCACGGAAGCACCGCGGGCACGATGACCGTCCGGCGGGTCAGCGACGCCGCGCCCTCTCCCGCCGCGACGACGGTGCCGACGGTCTCGTGGCCGAGCACGAGCGGAAGCGGATGTTTCGTGGGAACCGATCCGCTGGCGAACGCCAGGTCGGTGTGACAGAGGCCGCAGGCCAGGACCTCGACGACCGCCTCGCCCGGAGCGGGCGCGTCGATCGGCAGGGCGCGCGCGGCCAGTGCGGCGCCGGGCGCGTCGAGAAAGTAACCGCGGGCCTCAACGGCCATCGCCGTCTCCTTCGGAGACCGTCCCCTGCGGTTGACTTTAGGTGAACGAACGTTCGTTTGTCAACCGGATTCCCGCGCCTGGCTGCGGTATCCTGACCCCGATGGCGTACCCGGCCGGGCTCCAGGCGGTGCTCGACACGTTCGCCCTGTTCCCCGACATGGCGGACCGCGCGAACCTGCTGCTGTCCTATGCGGACACGTTCCGCGAGGTGCCGCCCGCCATCGCCTCGCGGCCGTTCCCGAACGACCACCTCGTGCCGCACTGCGAGTCGGAGGCGTACGTCTGGGCGGTGCCGCAGCCCGGCGGCACGCTGCGGCTCGCCTTCGCCGTGGAGAACCCTTCCGGCGTGTCGGCCAAGGCGCTCGCCGCGATTCTCGAGTCCACGCTCTCGGGGCTCCCCGCCGCCGACATCGCGCAGATCGACCCCGACATCGTCGAGCAGATTTTCCGGCAGAACATCTCGATGGGCAAAGGCATGGGCCTGATGTCGATGGTGCAGGCCGTGCGCGCGCTCGCGAGGCGCGCGGGAAGTCTCTGACTCTGCCGGGCGGACCTGAAAGGTCCGCCCCACATCACTTCCCAGGTTGTCCGTTAGAATGTCGCCTCCAGTTCAAGGGGGAGCCGTCCGCATGAAATCACGACTGCTTTGGAGCCTGCTCGCCGCATCGCTTGTCGTGCCGGTGCGCGCATCGCTGCAGGAGAAGAAAGACGAACCCGCGAAGGCCGCCGCGGCGAACAAGCCGCTGCCGCTCGAGGGCGCGCGCGACGTCTCGTTCGTCACGGAAGAGGGCTCGTGGATATCGCTCGACGTGTCGCCGGACGGCAAGACGATCCTCTTCGAGCTGCTCGGCGACCTGTACACGCTCCCGATCGACGGCGGCCAGGCGAAGCGGATTGCCGACGGCATGGCATTCGACACCCAGCCGCGCTATTCGCCCGACGGTTCGAAGATCGTCTTCATCTCCGACCGCGATGGCGACGAGAACCTCTGGACAGCCGATGCGAACGGCTCGAATCCCAAAGCGCTGACCAAGGGCAAGTCCAACGTCTTCCGCTCCCCCGAGTACACGCCGGACGGCAAGTACATCGTCGTCTCGAAGTCCACGCCCGGAACGCCGCCAACCATGCACCTCTGGCTGTACCACGTGGACGGCGGCAGCGGCGTGAAGCTGACGGGCAACTCGAACGACAGCAAGAATCTCTTCGCGCTCGGCCCCTCGTTCGGCAAGAACCCCCGGTACGTGTGGTTCACCGAGCGCACCGCGGCGGGCAGCGTCTACAACCAGATGAATTTCCGCTGGCAGCTCGGGATCTACGACCGGCAGACCGGTGAGAACTACCGCCAGAGCGACGAGCTGGGCGCCGGCATGCGCCCGATCGTGTCGCCCGACGGCAAGTGGCTCGTCTACGCCACGCGTTGGGACGCGCAGACCGGCCTGCGCCTTCGGAACCTGGAAAACGGCGACGACAGCTGGCTGGCGTACCCGGTGACGCGCGACGACCAGGAATCGGCGAGCACGCGCGACCTCATGCCGGGCTCCTCGTTCACCCCGGATTCCACGGCGCTCATCACGTCGATGGATGGAAAGATCGTGCGCGTCGCCGTGCCGTCTGGCGCCATCACGCCGATTCCGTTCAAGGCGGACGTCGCTTCGCCTTCGAGTACGCGCTGGCTGAAGGGCCGGTGCGCGCGCAGCAGATCCGGTACGCGCGGCTCTCGCCTGACGGCAGGCGCCTCGCGTTCACCGCCCTCGAGCACGTGTACGTGATGGACTACCCGAAGGGCACGCCTCGGCGCGTCAGCACGCTTGCCGCGGCCGAGCATCATCCCACCTGGTCGCCCGACGGTAAGCACCTCGCGTACGTCACGTGGTCCGATGAGGAGGGCGGGCACGTGTATCGGGTCGCGATCGCGGGCGGCGAACCCGAGCGCCTCACGCGCGTCGCGTCCTTCTATTCCGATCCCGCCTACGCTCCCGACGGCCAGCGCATCGCCGTCGTCCGCGGGCCGAGGATGGAACGCCAGGAGGATTTTTCGCCGATGGGGCGCGGCGGGCAGGCGCTCGAGCTGGTGTGGCTGCCCGCCAGCGGCGGCAACGCGACGCTGATCTCGCCGTATCGCAACGCGGGCCGCCCCCACTTCAGCGCGGACCCGAACCGCATCTATGCCTGGCAGGGCAGCCGCGGCCTCGTGTCGTTCCGCTGGGATGGCACCGACAGGCGCACGCACGTGAAGGTGACTGGTTACAAGAATCCGCTGGCCGCCGAACCGGGCAACGCCGATGACGTGATCATCGGACCCGATGGCGAGCACGCGATCGTCCAGGCCGAGACGAAGGTGTACCTGATCACCGTGCCGATGGTCGGCGGCGAAACGCCTCCGAGCGTCAGCGTCGCAAGCCCGGACGGCGCCATCGTGCCCGTCAGGCGCCTGACCACCGTGGGCGGCGAGTTTATCGACTGGGCCGAGGGAGGCAAGGCGATCACGTGGGCGATGGGGCGCACGTTCTTCCGCTACGACGTGGCGAGGGCGGACGCCGCGGAACGGAAGCGGAAAGACGAAGAGGCCAGGAAGGAAGAGGCGGGCGAGAAAGCCGCGGAGTCCGGCAAGGAATCACCGCAGGCCGCCGGCGAGAAGGAAGAGACAGACAAGAAGGACCCCGCACCCAAAAGGCCGGCGTACGAGGCGATCGAAACGGAAGTGATCGTCGAAGCGCCGCGCCCGAAGCCCTCGGGTGTGATCGCGCTTCGCGGCGCGCGGCTCATCACGATGAGCCGCGGTGAGCTGAAGAATGACGGCATCATCGAGCGCGGCGACATTGTCATCAGGGACAACCGGATCGAAGCGGCTGGCCCGAGCGGGTCGGTGAAGATCCCGTCCGGCGCCCGAGTCATCGACGTGTCCGGGCGCACCATCATGCCGGGGCTGGTGGACGTCCACGCGCACATCTGGCCGGCGTGGGACATCCACAAGACACAGGTCTGGGAGTACCTCGCCAACCTCGCCTACGGCATCACGACGACGCGCGATCCGCAGACGGCCACGACCGACATCCTGAGCTACCGCGATCTGGTGGAGACGGGCCGGATGCTCGGACCGCGCGTGTATGGCACCGGCCCGGGCGTATTTGCCGCCGACAACGTGCAGAGCCTCGAAGAGGCGCGCGAGGTCATGTCGCGGTACAGCAAGTACTGGGACACGAAGACGATCAAGCAGTACATGGCGGGAAACCGCCAGCAGCGGCAGTGGCTCGTCATCGCCGCGCGCGAACAGCAGATCATGCCGACCCTTGAAGGGGGGCTCGATCTGAAACTGAATCTCACGCAGATGATCGATGGCTACGCCGGCCTCGAGCACACGCTGCCCATCATGCCCTTGTACAAGGACGTCGTGCAGCTCGCCGCGCAGTCGGGGATCACCTACACGCCGACGCTGCTCGTGCAGTACGGCGGCCCGTGGGCGGAGAACTACTTCTTCCAGAGCACCGACCTGCACACCGACGCCAAGATGCGGCGGTTCACGCCGCACTCGGACCTGGACCGCACCGTGCTGCGCCGGCCGTGGTTCCACCCGCAGGAGTACGCGTTCCCGATGGCCGCGAAGGTGCTCGCCGATGTCGTGAAGGCGGGCGGGCGCGTCGGCCTCGGCGGCCACGGGCAGCGGCAGGGCATCCAGTGCCACTGGGAGATGTGGGCGATCGCGACGGGCGGTCTGCCTGCCCACGACGTCCTGAAGGTGGCCACAATCAACGGCGCCGAAGCGATCGGCTTGGGCAAGGAACTCGGATCGCTCGAGGCAGGCAAGCTGGCCGATCTCCTCGTTCTCGACCGCAACCCGCTCGAGAACATCCGCAACACGACGGCGATCCGTTATGTCATGAAGAACGGCGAGCTGTACGAAGCGGAGACGCTCGACCAGGTCTGGCCTGCACGAAAGAAGCTGCCGCGCCAGTACTGGTGGGATCTGGAGCCGACGCCGCGCCCCGGCGCTCCCGCGCGGCCGACGGTGGCGGCGCCGCGCCCGACGCTGATAAGGGGGACAGTCACACTTTCCGAGCAGCGGCTTGGGAAAGTGTGACTGTCCCCCTTATTCTCCGACGCGGGCGCGCTGAAAGGGGCGCGCATCGGCGTCGCGCGCGCGAAAGTCACCGGCTACAGCGCCGCCACGGATCGACTGTTTGAACAGGCCCTCGCCGACATGAGGAAAGCCGGCGCCGAGATCGTGGATCCGGCGGACATCGGCGGGGCGGGCGAGATCGACGAGCCGGAGCTCCAGGTCCTGCTCTACGAGTTCAAGGCGGATGTGAACCAGTACCTCGCGACGCGCAGCGGCGTCCCTGTCACTTCGCTGAAGGAGGCGATCGCGTTCAACGAGAAGCACAAGGACCGCGAGATGCCGTTCTTCGGGCAGGAACTGTTCGTGATGGCGGAGTCGAGGGGGCCGCTGTCAGACGAGGACTACAGGAAGGCGCTGGAGAAGTCGGTCAAGCTCTCGCGCGAGGGGATCGACGACACGCTCGAGAAGCACCGGCTGGACGCGATTGTCGCGCCGACCGGGAGCCCCGCGTGGCCGACCGATCTCGTCAACGGCGATCACTTCACCGGCTCGAGCTCCGCACCCGCCGGCACTGCGTCGATCGGTGGACGACTCGAACCGGAAGTAGAGCCGGGCCGCGCGAGGAAGATCCCGAGAACGACCGGATCGATCACTTCTCTTTATCGTACCCCAGGCCGACGTAGTTCCTGGACTGCTCCGGCCGCAGGACCAGCGTCGTGAACATGAAGGTGATGCCGTAACGACTGTCCGGCATCCGCACGACGACGGGCTGCTGGCCAAACCGCACGTGCCAGTCGTAGACGGTGAAGAAGACCGCCGGCCCGACGTCAATCATGTCCGGCCACTTGCTGGTCGACTTCACGAAGTCCAGCATCGTCTCGCGCAGCTGGCCGACGTAGTTGATCTCTCCAGGGACACCGACGCGCCGCGTCTGCTGGATCTCGCCGATCAGCTGCTTCAGCGTCTGCAACACCTGCGCGTCGTCGATAGGCGCCGCGTCGACCGCTGCGGCACCGTCAGCACCTCCCACCAGCGCGCCCCCGATCACGCCGTTCGTCAATACGTCACGCCTGCTGAGCAACATAGGCCCTCCGCTCTAAACGCTGGCACCCCGGTTTTCGTCTAAGCCAATCATGGATCGCCTTGCCCACGACATCCGCGGATCCGCTGGTGGTGCTGAGGGAGTGAGACGCGAGTAAAGGTCGGACCCCGATCGTACGGATCCGCCGCAGATGTCGGTGTCAGGAGTGTAGTTCGATCGCGCGTTCCGGCGCTGCGTCGTCGTCGCCGGGCAGGCGCGACGTCTGCCACACCGGGTCGCTCGCGATCTGCCGTACCGGATCGCTGTTCATCGCGCGGCGGATCCGGTCGGCACGCGTGTCGTGGAAGCCCCATTCCTGGACGTCGATCGCGAAGCTGAAACGCGAGATCAGCGGGCCGTTGGTGAGCGCTTCGTCGTGGTCGTCCAGGCCGATTTCGTTGCGCGCGCGATCGAGGAGCGTCTCGAGCACCGCACGCGGCACGCGGCTGCGGAAGCCGGGGTAGGCGTAGTGAAACAGCTGGAGCTGCGCGAGAAGCAACGGCCAGTGCGGCCCCGCGCGCTTGACGAGCCGATCCCAATCGAGCGTGTCCCCTTGCGTGAGTATCAGGTGAAGGATGTCCGACATGTCCTGCCGGTGGCGCTCGTGAATGAAGAGCCGATGCCAGATGAGCTCTTCGACCGGCGCGATCTTCACCCGCGCGCCCGCGAGCGTGCCCTCGTGCGCCTGCTCGTGCCACCCGCTGTCGATGAACGACACGCCGTTGCCCATGCCGAAGATGAGGTCCACGAGGAACCCCTCTTTGAACGCCTTCCCGAGCCAGTGCGCCTGCTCGAGCTGCAGGCCGAAGCCGGCGTCGCGCAGCGCATATGCCGCCCTCAGCACGTGCTTCGGCTCGAAGAACAAGTCGAGATCCTTCGTCTGCCGGTAGATGCCTGTGTGCTCGTAGATCGCGTACGCCCCGGCGACCACGTAGGGCACGCCGGCGGCGTTCAGTGTTTCGAGCGCCAGGCGATACACTTCGCGCTGCTCGCCGGGAATCCAGAAATGCCCGTGCGTGAGGGAGGTTCGTTCCTCATCGGACAGCCGTTCGAGCGTGGCCCCTACTCGCAGGCGCTTGGGTCGCACCATTCAACTCGGCTCCCGGGCCGCCGCCGTCCGAGCTGGCTTCGGTCGAGGGCCACACGAGAAGCAAGGACGGGGCCGATAACACGACCGGGGAACGGCGCTCCGGAGCGGACCGACCTGGTGATCCGCCTGAGCGCGGGAGATCTGGACGTGCGCCGCGTCGAGGGCAGCAAGGATGTCGACATGTGGGCGGGGGACGTCAGGATCGAGGTCGGCGAGGCGGACGGCTACCGGCGCGTCGAAGCATCGGTCCGCGCCGGCCAAATCACGTCGAGCCCGTTCAGGATCAACAAGGGCGGGCTGTTCCGCTCGTTCGAGTACGACGGCAAGGGCCCGCACAACCTGCGCGTCAAGCTGATGGCTGGAGACCTGAAGCTGGTTCGCTGAGCCGATCGGCGTTTTTCGCGCGCCCGTTCCGGCCGCGCCACAGCATGCCGCCGAGCACGCTGGCCAGTTCGAGCGCAGGGACGGGCTGCGTCCGAAGCGAGACGCGCCCCTCGCGAATCGCCTCGCAGATGGCGTCGGCGCATGGCTCCGCGGCGACCAGTGAGTGCGTCCGTCCGAGCTGCCGCAGGTCGTGAAGGTCCGAGTTGCCCACGAGCGGCTTCCCGCGTTCGCGAGCCCACCGTTCCGCCCTGGCGTTGAAGTTGACGCCAGGACGCCAGAAGTAGGTCCACTCCACCGCGTCGAACAAGTCGGCATGCTCGTCCATCAGGCCCTGCAGGCACGACGCCTCCGGGAAGAACGGGTGCGGCGCGATCACGAGGCCGTTTCCCGCCGCCTTCAGCCGCCGGACATCGTCGAACGTCTGCACGTCCTCCGCATGCTGTGGAAAGTTGATAAGGAGCACGTGCCGTCCCCCGATCGTGCGCTCGACGCCCGGAAGAATGATCACGCCGCGCTCGCGGGCGTAGTCGGCCAGCGAGGGGTCGCGCAACTGCCGATCGTGAAGCGTGATCGCCAGCGCCGAGAAGCGATCGGCCGCGGCGCGATCGACCAGCTCCCCAGCGGAGTGCCGGACGTCATCGATCGGGTCGTCGTTTGTGTGTAGGTGAAGGTCCACTTTGAGCACGGCGAACGCTGATCTACCTCCTAGAACACGTTTTGAGCAATAGGCGTTCCGAGGCGATGTATTTACCCGTGTTTAATTATATATACAAGTGTAATATAGCTTCGTGACGGTCCACCAGACCATACTCTCTGCGGTTGCAACCATTTGCGCCGAGCGCGGATCGTGGGAGTTCCGGCCGGCCGAAGTGGTCCGCGCGCTGCCGTACCTGCGGCCAAGCACCATTCGCACTCACGTCACGAGCCGGCTGTGCGTAAACGCGCCCGCCAACCACTCGCATCGGTGGCCGTACTTCCGCAGGCTCGCGCGCGGAACTTACGAGGTGCTGCCGCCATACAGGTCCGTCGCGCCCCCGTCCGCTCCCGACCCGCGCCCGCGCAAGCACATCGTCGCCGGCGAAATGCCGCGCCCCGTCCGCGATACCGCGCACGCCGTGATCTCGCGCGACATTGGCTGGTATGTCGCCGAATGCCTGGAAATGCCGGTCGTCGCGCAGGGGCGGACGATCGACGAAGTCGTGGCGGGACTGCGGCTCGCTCTGGAGCGCCGGCTTGGCATGGACGACGCCTCGAAGTTCGGCCTCACCCGCTCTCCGCGCGTGATCGTCTCTTTCGAGTTCAGCCTCTCGCGAGGATCTCGTCGCTGAAGGCGATTCGGGTATCACACAAAAACGGTTCTTCAACTGTTCTGAACCGGCACAATTGTTAGCGGTTTCAGCCGTCCAGGAGCTGGATGCCTGTGCCTTGCCGCGTCCAAGTGACAGACAAGCAACGCGTTATGGGCGCGTCGGTCGACCCCGGCGGTTGGGCGCGGCGTTTGCGTCCTCTGTGTGCGCCATGCTGTCAGCCGCGCACGACCGGGACTCCTCCTCCACCAGACGGAACACGCTGCGGCGCGTGTTCGCGTGCGCGGCTGCAGCTTTTCTCTTCTCCATCGCGACCGTGTACGCCGCACCGGCAACCAGCGTCTCGAAGATTTCCCTGGTGACCGACAGCGGTTGCCCTCTCGTCATCCAGACGGCGCGCGCCGAGGAGACGCCCGCCGGCATCGTTGTCGTCTTCACTCTGCGGAACGACGACAACGACCACGCGACGCAGATCGTCGTCACCGCCGCGACGCTGGACTGGCTCGGCGGCGTCATCGACGTCGGCATGGCTCTCGTGGACGAGCGGATCCCGAAGCACTCCTCGGGTGAGTATCGCGCGACGTTCGCTCGGCTCGATCTTGGCGACGCAGACAGAGTGGTCTTTGGCATCCAGGCCGTGCGCTGGGACGGACGACGCGAGGAATGGCGCGCCGCGCTGAAGCTCGCCGGGCCGTTCGCGATCGCGGCCGCCCGCCGCTGATCCCATCGAAATCCTGGAAAAACTGTTCTGCTGAGCTGCAGTGAGGGCGTTGTCGTCCTACACTGCGCGCATGACCAACATTGGAAAAGGGATCGCTATCTCAGGCTCCGTGCGTTCGGACGAGCCGCTCGCGATCGCGGGGACGATCAAAGGCGACGTGTTCGCGGGAGAGTACGAGGTCACGCTCGAGGAAGGGGCGAACGTCGACGGCGCCGTGCTCGCGCGCAGCATCGTCGTCAACGGACGCTCGGTCGGACGCCTGGTGGCGAAAGAGGTCGTGCGGCTGCGCCGCGGCGCGAGCGTGCGGGCGGAAATCGCCGCGCCGCGCTTCGCGCTCGAGGACGGCGCGGTGTTCAACGGCAAGGTGGATCCGGCGCGCACCGACGCGGCGTTCACGGTCGCGGAGCACAGGAGGGAAGAGCGGGAGTTGGAAGTCAAGAGGTAAAAGGTAAGAGGCCACGCGGGCCTTCACCTGTGGCGCGGACCTTCAGGTCCGCGGGCTAGACTGCAGCCGCAGGACGCGATGCGTCACGGCGCGCCAATGCGACCTCTGCGACCGGCGGGCGATCGGACTCAGGCAGGGGGTCGTGACCGAAGCCGCGACAACCGGCCTAGCTGCTGCGATGCAGCAGCGACCACCTGCTCGGTGGGCGCCACATCGACGTCCTGGATCGTGTCGTAGAGGGACAGCATCTGCTGGTGCAGTTGGCGGAGCTGCGTCAGGCGCGTGGCGGCCTGGGGATCGCGCTTCACGATCTCGTCGTACGTCCTGCCGATTGCGTCGTACAGCTGCATGGACAGCGTGAACTGCTGCTGCAGTCCCGCCGCCGGCGTCTTCACGCGCGGGTCCATCTTCACGATCAGCGATCGCGTCGTCGTCACGCCATCAACCGTGAGCCTCACCGTGTAGCTCCCGGGCGGCGCCCACGGGCCCTGCGGCTGCGGCGGGGTGTCGAGATAGGTCGCGGCGATCGGGAACGAGAAGCCGAACACCTTCGGCGGCGCGTAGTGCAGGTCCCACACGAAGCGGTGAAACCCCCGCGTCGCCTTCAGCTCGTGGCCGGGACGAATCCAGTAGCGGGGGAAGTTCCAGGCGCTCTGCCCCTCGGGCGGCGGAGCGGCCTGGCCGAATTTGAAGTAGTCGTTCTCGGGGCGGTGCTGGCTGTTCGCGACGGCAATCTCTTCGCCGTTCTCCGGGTGGGGAATGGCGCCGACCGAGGCAGGATCGAGCGTGGCGGCGCCCTCTCCGGACGGACTGAACGCCGACGCGACGCCGGACGCGGCTGAGTCGTACCTCCGGACCAGCTTCCCTGCGGCGTCGAGGATCTCGAGCGTCGTTGACTTCGCATCGGACGGCAGCCAGTAATTGATGATGGCGCCATCCGGCGGGTTCTGGCCCGCGGGCTCGTCGGGCGGGAGCGGCGTGTCGGTGTTCTTGTTCCAGCGGACCCGCCAGGCGTCTTGCGGGGTGAAGAGAACGGTGGACGTGAAGGTCCGCCCCACACCAGACGCCGCCTGCCGCAGCGGAGTCACGTCATCGAGGATCCAGAAAGACCGCCCGTGCGTCGCGACGACGATGTCGTCGTCTTTGATGACGAGATCGCGGATGGAGGTGGCGGGCATGTTCAGGCGAAGCGACTGCCAGCTCTCGCCAGCGTCGAGCGAGACGTATACCGCCTGCTCGGTGCCCGCGTAGAGCAGCCCGCGCTGCTTCGGGTCCTCCCGCACCACGTTGACGATCCCGCCGTCCGGGATGCCGTTGGTGATGTGCGTCCAGGTCTTCCCGCCGTCCTTTGTGCGGTAGATGTGCGGGCGCAGATCGTCGAGGCGGAACGTGTTGATCGCCGCGTACGCCGTGTTCACGTCGAAGTGCGACGCGTCCATGATGGACACTTTCGCCCACGGCTTGAGGTCGTTCGGCGTCACGTCCGTCCATGTCGCGCCGCCGTCGCGCGTCACGTGAATCAGCCCGTCGTCGGTGCCCGCCCAGAGCGTGCCGATCCGGAGCGGCGAGGGCGCAAGCGCGTAGACCACGCCGCGCTGCGAGGGCTTCGCGGCCTCCGTCCCGCGGTACTTGCCCACGTTCTCCGGCACCTCCCACGTGGGGCGCGAAAGGTCCGGGCTGATTTCGGTCCAGCTCCGGCCGCCGTTCAGCGTCTTCCAGACGGTGTTCGACGCGAAGAACAGCGTCTTGTTGTCCACGGGAGAAAACGCCACCGGCATGGTGCGGAC
Source organism: Acidobacteriota bacterium (assembly GCA_016184105.1). Lineage (NCBI taxonomy): Bacteria > Pseudomonadati > Acidobacteriota > Acidobacteriota bacterium. Next base: position 125,217 of record JACPDI010000010.1, on the reverse strand, counting down.
GACGCGATAACGTGCGTCGCGGATCGGCTTCGGCGAGATGTTCTGCACCTGGCCGGTGCGGCGCTCGTAGCGGGTGATCTTCCCGCCGTAGACGATGTCGGGATCGAGCGGGTCCGGAACGGCATAGCCGTATTCCTCGACCCCGACCGGGTGCCACTCGCGGAACGTGATCTGGCCATCCTCGCCCCGCGAAGAGACGCACGCGGACCCGCTCTCCTGCTGGCCGCCGCACACGCGGTAGGGGAACGCGTTGTCCGTGTTCACGTGGTAGAACTGCGCGGTGGGCTGGTTGTACCACGAGCTCCACGTCTGGCCGCCGTTGACCGTGACGATCGCCCCCTGGTCCGCGATCTGGATGATGATCTTCGGGTTCCTGGGGTTGATCCAGATGCGGTGGTAGTCGTCGCCTCCCGGCGCGCCGCGGAAGTCCATGAACGTCTTCCCGCCGTCAACGGATTTCCACGAGGCGACGTTCGCGACGTAGACCGTGTTGCAGTTGGTCGGGTCCGGCTTGATCTCGTGAAAGTCTCCTTCCCGGCTCCAGATGCGCGGATCGCTGTTGACGCGCGCGAAGCTGGCGCCGGCATCGGCCGAGTGGTAGAGCCCGCCCATGCTCGCCGGTGACGCCACGATCGCGTAGATGCGGTTCGGATCCGCGTCGCAAATGCCAAGACCGATTCGCCCGAGCCCTTCCTCTCCGGCCGGCAGCCCCTTGCCGACCTGGCTCCACGTCGTGCCACCGTCGGTGGACTTGAAGAGCCCGCTGCCCGGGCCGGCGAACGCCGCGTTCTCCCACGGCCCCTGCCGTGCTTCCCACAGCGCGGCGTAGACGATCGACGGGTTGCGCGGATCGAGGGCGACGTCGGCAGCGCCGATGTCCGGTCCTTTGTAGAGAACCCTCTCGAAGCTTCTGCCGCCATCGGTGGAACGGAACACGCCGCGCTCGTCGTTCGCGCCGTAGGGGTGGCCGAGCGCGGCAACGTACAGGCGGTCGGGGTTCTGCGGATCGACGGCGATCTGCGGGATCTGCTGCGCGTCGCGGAGGCCGTAGTGCGTCCACGTCTTCCCGCCGTCGTTCGAGCGGTAGATGCCGTCGCCTGTCGCCAGGTCGGGACGCTGCAGCCCTTCGCCGCTGCCGACATAGATGACGTTGGGATCCGAAGGCGCAATTGCGATCGCGCCGATCGATCCGCTGGGCTGGTCGTCGAAGAGCGGAACCCAGGTGCGCCCGTAGTCGGTCGTCTTCCAGACGCCGCCGTTGTGGAAGCCGACATAGAAAACGTTGGGCTGGTCGGGAATGCCCACGGCGGATTTGCCGCGCCCGCCGCGGTGCGGGCCGATGTTGCGCCAGCGCATCTCGCGCCATTCGGAGACCTTTGCGGCAGCGCCTGCCGCCGGCGCCGGCGCCTGCGCGGAGGCCAGGGCGAGCCAGGCAGCAGAGGACAGTAAGCAAAGAAGAAAGGCAGCGGCAAAACGGGCCGGATGACGGAGGTTCATGCTGGCTCCTCGATGCGCGAGAGTGTATCGCAGGAGTTGCGACCGCGTGGGGCGCGGGGCCCCCGGAACAGCGACGGGGGCGATCGTCAGCGGGACGGCCCCGCGCGCGTTTGCGCGATTGTCCGCCGGAGGTCGAACTCCCGCCCCGCGAGCCGTTCGAGGTACTCCCGCAGCTCGCGCGACGCGAGGTAGCGGGAGTTGAGGCCATAGAGACGGGTACGACCGAGCACCCGGCTGGCGACGAGGCCGTCCCGCTCGAGCGAGGCGAGCGCCTTCTGGATCGAGAAGAGCGGCGCGTCGAGCACGCGCGCGAGCTGGCGCGGGTAGGTTTCAGTCATCAGCGAGAGCGCGAGCAGCGCGCGCGTCCGCGCCACGGACCCAAACGGAGAAGAAACGACCATGACATATGGTCACATGACCATGTTTATTGGTCAATATGAAAATGGTAAAGTTCCTCCGATGGCAGTCGAGGCGCTGTACGAGGCGCGCGAAGCGTCGTTCCGGCGGCAGGCCGGCGCCGAACAGCGGCGGTCGCTGGCGCTCTCGCGCGCGCGGCTCGCCGCGTTCGTGGGCGGCGCGGTCGCGCTCGTGGCCGCCCTCAACTCCGGCGATCCCCTGCGCACGACCCTCTTCATTGCCGCCGCCAGCCTCGCGGCGGCCTTTGCCGGCCTCGTGGCCGTCCACAACCGGATCGAAGACCGGCTGCAGCGCGAGGAGGTCCTCGCCTCGATCAACCGGCGGCAGGCCGCACGGGTGCGACGGGTCTGGACCGACTTCCCGCCAGCGGGTGGTCCGGTTTCAGATGCCCACCCTTACGCCCAGGATCTGGATGTCGCCGGGCGCGCGTCGCTCATTAATCTGTGCCTCGCCGCGGGAACGCCGCAGGGCGTGAGGACGCTGGAGGCGTGGCTGCTCGCGCCCGCCGAGCCGGCCGCGATCCTCGATCGACAGCAGGCGGTGGCGGAACTGGCGCCGTTGCTCGACTTTCGCCAGGAACTGCTGGCGCGGGCGACGCTCGCCCGGCGCGGAGCCGCCGCGGACGCGGCGACGCTCGAACGCTTCTTCGCCTGGTCGGAAGGAAGACCCTGGCTGATCTCGCGCCCCTGGCTGGCCTGGCTGACGCGCCTGCTCGGCGCGATTGCCACGGGCCTGGCCCTGGCGCATGCCGCCGGCCTCACGAGCGAGCCTCTTTGGCTTCTGCCGGTCATCCCGAACGTGGTCTTGTGGTTCGTGCTGGCGCGCCGTATCGAACGGACCTTCGACCACGCGTTCGCCCGCAATGCCGCGCCCGGCCAGGAAGCCGTGATGTTCGAGGTGGTCTGCCGACGGGAATTCACCTCACCCCTGCTGCGGGCCCTTCGCGCGCGGACGCTGGGCGCCGACACGGCGATGCGCCGCTTGCAACGTCTGATGGAGCTTGCCGACATCCGGCTGACGACGCTCGTGCACTTTCCCCTGAATGCGCTGACGTTGTGGGATTTCCACGTGCTCTTCGCCGTGGAACGCTGGCAGGCGACCGCCGGCAGCCGGGTCCGCGACTGGTTCGATGCGATTGGCGAGCTCGAGGCGCTGTCAGGCTTCGCCGGACTGCGTCACGACAATCCAGCTTGGGCGATGCCGGAGTTGGCGGACCTGGGCGCCGACGCGCTGCTCGACGCCCGGGCGCTCGGGCACCCGCTGATCGACGAGCGCGTGCGCGTGGCCAACGACGTGCGCGTCGGCCCGCCGGGCACGTTCCTGTTCGTCACCGGCTCCAACATGTCCGGCAAGAGCACACTCCTGCGGGCGATTGGCGTCAACGTCGTCCTCGCACAGGCGGGCGCGCCGGTGTGCGCCGCCGCGATGCGCCTGCCGCGCCTGGCCGTCCAGACCAGCATGCGGGTGCAGGACTCGCTCGAAGAGGGGGTGTCGTATTTCATGGCTGCGCTGAAGCGGCTCAAGATGATCCTCGCAGAGGCCAGGGGCGACGCTGCGCCCCGCGCGCCCTGGAAAATGCAGACGGACGCCCCGCGAGTTCTTTACCTGCTGGATGAAATTCTCCAGGGCACCAACACCGCTGAACGCCAGATCGCGGTGCGAACGATCCTGGTGCAATTGCTGACCTCCGGTGCGATCGGCGCGGTGACCTCGCACGACCTCAGCCTTGCCGACGCGGATGACCTGAGGCGGGCGGCGGTGCCCGTGCACTTCACCGAGCACTTCCACGAAGGGCCGGACGGCATGTCGATGCAGTTCGATTACACGCTGCGTCCCGGCGTGGCGACGTCGCGAAACGCGCTGAAGCTGATGAAGATGGTCGGCATCGACGCCGCGCCGGCGGATTCGTAGCCGTGCGACTGGCCGTTTTCGATCTCGACGGCACGCTGGTCGATTCGCGGAAGGATCTCGCGGATGCGGTGAACGCCCTGCTCGCGGAGCTGGGGCGCCCGTCGCTGAGCGAGGCGGCGGTCGGCGAGATGGTGGGCGAAGGGGCGCGCGTGCTGATCGATCGCGCGCTGGCGGCCAGCCGCGTCGAAGCCGCGCTTGCGCCGGCCGCGCTGCAACGGTTCCTGGCGCTGTACGACGCGCGGCTGCTGAATCACACGGCGCCCTACGATGGGATTCCCGAGCTGCTCCAGGCGCTGCACGGCCGCACGCGCCTGGCCGTCCTCACGAACAAGCCCGGCGCCGCAAGCCTCCGCATCCTCGAGGGACTGAAGCTCGCGCGCTTCTTCGACGAAGTGATTGGAGGCGACAGCGCCCTGCCGCGCAAGCCCGATCCCGCCGCGCTGCTGCACCTGATGGATCGCTTCGGTTCCACGCCGGAGGAAACCGTGCTGGTCGGCGATTCGCGCATCGACCTCGAAACGGCGCGGAACGCGGGCGTGCGCGCGTGCCTGGTCCGCTACGGCTTCGGGTTCAGGTTCGACGACGCCGAGCTGCGAGGCGTGGCGGTCGCGGGCTCGCCGGGGGAGATCGCCGGCAAGGCCATCCGTTAAGGCCGATGCCTGACCTCAGGCATATAATAGTTTCATAAATAATTTCGTATTTGATTTCACAATATCGACATAATACGCATTTTTAGCGGTATTTGTGACAATAGTGTCGCGATATAATCATTTCAAATCATGGGCGTAATTGCGACCGAGCTCAGTCGGGGAGTCGTTCACGCGGCGGAGCTTCGGCAGAGACTCGGCGTTTCTCCGGCCACCCTGATGCGTGGAATACGGGAAGCCGGGCCCGACGTCGTCCCAATCGGCCGGGGCCGTGCCACGCGCTATGGGTTGCGTCAAACATGGCCAGCTCTTGATACGTCGCGTTTTCCCGTGTTCCGGATCTTGGAAGACGGAGCCGCTCGGTCGGCAGGCGAACTCCTCACCCTGGCGGCGCGGCAGACGGTATGGATGCCGATGGGCACGGTGTCGAACGGGCTTCCGATTGAGCTCGCGGACGCACGCCCCTCGGGATTCCTCGGACGACACGTTGCCGCGATTCACGCCGACCTGCGGCTGCCGGCGCGCCTGGTGGATTGGTCCGATCACCACGTACTGCTTGCCATGTCGCGACGTGGTGAGGACTTGCCTGGCAATCTCATCGTTGGTGAAGAATCGTTTGCTCGCTGGCAGGCGCTCGACATTCCCGCCAGGCCGCGCAACGAGTATCCGGATGTGGCCGAGGCGACGATCGCAGGACATCCCCCGGGATCATCTGCGGGCGGCGAGCGTCCCAAGTTCGGGGCGTTCGTTGATGGACGTCACGTACTTGTCAAGTTCGCCGCCCGCGGCGGCGCAGGCGACGGAGTGGCCCGGCGCTGGTGCGATCTCCTTGTGCTCGAGGCGCTCGCGCTGAACGTGGTGTCTTCGCGCGGCGTGCCCGCAGCCCTGACACGCATTGTCGAAACCGATTCGCACTGCTTCCTCGAGAGCGACCGGTTCGATCGCGTCGGAGTCAGGGGCCGTGTGGCTGTATTGAGCTTGGCGGCGGTTCAAGAGGATCCCGCGGACCCATGGGCTCGGGCGGCTGTGCTGCTGAGACACGCTGGGCGCCTGTCCAGCGAAGATGCCCGTCGCCTCCAGTGGCTCGATGCGTTTGGGGCGCTCATCGCGAATACGGATCGGCATCCGTACAACGTCGTCTTTTTTGTGGAGGGTGTCAGTCTGCGGCTTGCGCCGGCGTTCGATCAGGTATCGATGTTGTACGCGCCAACGGCCGATGGCCAGGTGCCGCCTCGCACCTTTGCGCCACCGCACGCCACAGCCGATACGCTGGACGTGTGGGATGACGCCCGCGCGGCGGCGTCCGAGTTCTGGCAGCGGGCAAGTGATGATGCCCGCCTGACGGATGATGTCCGGAGCTTCTCTGCTGCGAACGCGAGTGCGCTCGTCAGCTGAGCGCGTCGCTTGAGGACGATAGCCATCCCGGTCAGATCGTCCGCAGTTCGTAGAGCGCCACGGCGGCCGCCGTTGCCACGTTGAGCGAGTCGGCGCCCGCCGCCATCGGGATCCGCGCGTGGTGCGTGGCGAGGCGCGCCGCATCGACCGACAGCCCTTCCCCTTCGTGGCCGAGGAGCAGCGCGGTGTGAGTGGATCCGACCCCTCGCGCAACGTCCGCCAGCTCGCGGTCCGCGCCGGGCGACAGCGCGATCACCTTCCACCCCGCCAGGCGCAGGCGCTCCACGCTCTCGGGCCACGGCTCCGCAACGACGAACGGCGTCGTCAGGGTTGCCGCCATCGACGTGCGTATCGCCTTTCGGTAGAGCGGATCGCTGCAGCCCGGCGACAGCACGACGCCTGACGCACCGAACGCCGCCGCGTTTCGGAACGTGCCCCCCACGTTGTCCGGGTTTCCCACGTTTTCGAGCACGACGAGCGGTCCTCGCGACGCGAGCAGCGCGTCCAGCGTTGCGGCCGCCGCGCGCTCGGCAATCGCCAGGCAGCCGCGGTGCACGTTGTAGGTGGTGATCAACGCCATCACGTCCAGGGAAACCGTGAAGACGTCGGCGGGCGACGAGGCCAGTGTGGCGGCCAGCGCGGTGAGCGCGGGCGGCGTGACGAGGACGGAGCGGACGCGGAACGGGGACTGCTCGATGAGCCGCTGCACGACCAGCCGCCCTTCGGCGATGAACACGCCGTGGTCGCGCAGCAGCTCGGGGTCGCGCACGCCGCGATAGAGCGCGACGCGCGGGTCTTCGGGATCAGCGACGTGGAGCAGGCGCAAGGTACTTCTGCAGCCAGCCGAACACGGCCTCGTGCCAGACGCGGCTGTTGAGGGCCTTCAGGACCCAGTGCCCTTCATCGGGAAAGATGAGCATCTCGCTCGGCACCCCCTGGCGGCGGAGCGCCGTAAACAACTGGATGCCCTGATCCACCGGGACGCGGTAGTCCAGCTCGTTGGTAATCACCAGCATCGGCGTCTTGATGTTCTGCGCGAACAGGTGCGGCGACCACTTCGCGAAGTTCGCGCGCGCGGCGGCAGAGGTGGCTGGGCCGCCGAACTCCCACTCGGGGAACCACAGCTCCTCGGTGGCGAGCGACATCGACTCGAGGTTGAAGACGCCGTCGTGCGACACGGCGGCCTTGAACCGATCGGTGTGGCCGGCGATCCAGTTCACCGCGTAGCCGCCGTAGCTCGCGCCCGCGATGCCCATCCGCTGCGAATCCGCGTACGGCAGGCGCGCGACCTCGGCAAACACGGCGTCGAGGTCCGTCATGACTTTCCCGCCCCAGTCCTGCGAGATCTCGTCGACGAACTTCTGCCCGAAGCCGGTCGAGCCGCGCGGGTTGGGCGCGGCAATCACGTAGCCCTGGGCCGCCCAGAGCTGCGGGTTCCAGCGGTACGACCACGCGTCTTCCCACGCGCCCTGCGGCCCGCCGTGAATCATGAAGACCACCGGGTACCTGCGCGCGGCGTCGAAGTGCGGCGGCTTGATCAGCCAGTACTGCACCGGCGTGCCGCCCGCGCCCGCCACGGTCTTGCTCTCGGCCGGCGTGAACGCCACATCCTTCAACCAGCCCTGGTTCTCGCTGGTCAGGCGCTTCTCTGCGCCGCTCGCCAGCTCCACGCGGAACACGTCGGGCGGCGAGGCGAGCGAGCTGCGCGCGAACACCACAAACCCCTCCCCGGGCTCGAAGGAACCGACCGCGCCCCCCCTGGCAACCACCCTCGGCGTGCCGGCGGGATACGTAACCGAATAGAGGTTTTCCACGCCGCGATCGGCGGCCGTGAAGAAGATCGATTGGCCGTCGCGGCCGAACGCGAAATCGCCCACCGAGAGATCGGGCGTGTCGAACACGGGGCGGTGCTGGCCGGTGGCACGATCGAACGCGACGAGGTACCAGCGGTCCGCCTCGAACCCGGCGCGCCGCTGCGAGCGGACGACGATGGCCTTGCCGTCCGGCGAGTAGACGGGCTGCACGTCGTAACCCTTGCCGCCAGTCACCCGCTTCGCTTCGCCGCCCGCGACCGGCACGACGAAGATGTCCTGGTTCGTCGTCCAGGCCTCGGCGTCCTTTCCTTCGCGGTTGGACGCGAACGCGATTTCCTTGCCGTCCGGCGAGAAGGCCAGCGCGCCGTCCTCGTAGAAATACGGCGGCGAGTCGAAGTCGCCGGGTGTCAGATCCCGGGTATCTCCGGACGCGATATCGGTGACGAAGATGTGATGGCGCACGTTCTCGCGCCATTCCGCCCAGTGGCGGAACAGGAGGCGCGTGATGCGGTGTACTTTCACGGGGCTCTTCTCGGCCTCTTCCGCGCGCTGCTTGTTGCACGCCTCGTCTGGACACTCGGGATAGACGTCGGATACGAACGCCACTTTGGCGCCGTCCGCCGAGATCGCGTAGGGGCTCTGGGCTCCGGCGGCGAGCTTCGTGATGGCCTTCACGTCGCCGCCGTCCATGTCCGCCGTGTAGATTTGCGGCGCGCCGTCGCGGGTTGAGATGAACGCGATACGCTTTCCGTCCGGCAGGAACCGCGGGGTCGTCTCGCCTTTGTCCCCGCCGATGAGGAGTTTGGGTTCTCCGGCGCCGTCGGCGGGGACAGACCAGATGTCGGCGTTACGGCGGCCAGTCTTGCCGTCGGTGACGGTCCGAACGTAGGCCACCGTCTTGCCGTCCGGCGAGAGCTGCGGCTCGCTCACGCGAACGGCGGTGATCAGCTCCTCGATGGCCATCGGCCGCCCCGCCTGCTGGGCGCCCGCGAGATTGGTGATAGCAACGATGATTGCGGGCGCAAGAACGATTCCTTTGACACGCATGTCCGTACACTACCACCGCTGAAGCCGCAGAACACGCAGAACTCTTGGCTCGTGAAGCGTCCGGGGCTACAGCAGCGAGCCGTGACGGCGCAGCCAGCGGTGCGCGTCGCGATACCACGGGCAGATCGATGCGACCAGCCTCCAGTACTGCCGCGAGTGGCTCGCGTGCCGCAGGTGCGCCAGCTCGTGAAGCAGGATGTAGTCGCGCACCTCGTCCGGCATCCGGATCAGGCGCCAGTTGAGCGAGATCGACGCCTTGCGGCGGCAGCACGATCCCCACAGCGTGCGCTGGTTCCGGACGCTGACGCGTTCCACGGTGAACCCGTGCTCCCGCGCCAGCACCAGCAGCCGGGGAGGCAGCTCGCGCTTTGCGCGACGACGCAGCGCCGCGATCTCGTCGCGCGGCGGCTGCGCGGCGGCGGCGCGCAGCACCCTCGCGCGTTCCCGCTCGATCCATTCCCGCTGCGACTGCACGAACGCCGCCGCGTCCCCCAGGCTTCCGAACGGGGGGACCGCCACGCGCAGCGTGCCGTCCGGCTTCATCCGCATGACGTAGCGGCGCGCGCGACGGACGCGCACGAACCTGACGAGATGCACGCGGCCCCCCACCCGCACGGGGCGCGGCCTGTCGGCCGCCGGTTTCTCCCGAAACGGCAGCGCGAACGGCATCAGGCGGGCTCCGCCAGAATCTGGCACAGGTGGACGATCACCTCCACCGCCGTGTCCATGTCCTGCGCGGACACCCACTCGAGCCGCGAGTGGAAGTTGTGCTCCCCCGCAAAGAGATTCGGCGTCGGCAGTCCCATGAATGAAAGTCGCGATCCATCCGTCCCGCCGCGGATCGGCTTCATCACCGGCTCGAGCCCGGCGCGTCGGATGGCTTCCTTCGCGCTCTCCACCGCGCGCGGGTGATGCTCCAGCACCTCCCGCATGTTGCGGTACGACTCCTCGACGGCGATCTCCACGCGCACGCCGGGAACGCGCGCCGCCGCGGCGTGGGCCGCGCGCTCCACCAGCGCACGGTGCCCGGCGAGGGCGCGCGTGTCGAAGTCCCTCAGCAGCACGCGCACGCGCACGCGCTCGACGCCGCCGTCGATGACGTACGGATGCACGTACCCTTCGTAGCCGCCGGTCGTCTCCGGCGAGAGACGATCCTGCGGAAGTCCGGCCAGGAATGCGCCCGCGGCCCTGAGCGCGTTGACCATCTTCCCCTTCGCGTAGCCCGGATGCGTGTTGAACCCGTGGAACACGACCGTCATGGCGTCGGCGGAAAAGCTCTCGAACTCCAACTCCCCGCGCGCGCCGCCATCCAGCGTATACGCGACTGCCGCGCCAAACGCGGCGACATCGAAGTGCGCGGTGCCGCGTCCGATCTCTTCATCCGGTGTAAAGGCGATCCGCACCCGGCCGTGCGGAATCTCGGGATGGGCGAGCAGGTGCGCCGCGGCAGCCATGATCTCGGCGACGCCTGCTTTGTCATCGGCGCCGAGCAACGTCAGGCCAGACGCGGTGACGATGTCGTGGCCGAGGCAGGTGCTGAGCTCCGGATGATCGGAGCTGCGCAGCACCAGCGCGGGATCGTCAGGAAACAGGAGGTCGCGGCCGTCGTACGCCGCGTGAACGATCGGCTTGACGTCCCTGCCGCTCATCTCCGGCGAAGTGTCCACGTGCGCCAGAAAGCCGACAATCGGCACCTCGTCTCCGCCGGGCGCGGTGGCCGGCAGCCTCGCCATCACGTAGCCGTGCTGGTCCAGCGTGACGTCCGTTGCGCCCATTTCGCGCAGCTCGTCGCGCAGCATCGTGAGCAGCGTGAGCTGTCCGGACGTGCTCGGCGACGTGCCCGAGGCTTCGTGTGATTGTGTGTCCACGCGCACGTAGCGCAGGAAGCGATCGACCGCGCGCGCGCTCATCACGTTCCAGCATAACCTCGTTCGGGTTCCACTTCTTTGACAAGGAGGTTTCTGCGGGTTCTGCGGATTCCGCGGTGACGCGCGGTACAATTCAGCGAGTGCTGAAGATCGCCACCTGGAACGTCAACGGCATCCGCGCCCGCGCGGCGCAGGTCCACGAGTGGATCGCGCGCGAGCAGCCGGACGTCTTCTGCCTGCAGGAGATCAAGGCCGCGCCAGCGCAGCTTGCGCCCGAGCTGTGCGAGCTGGAAGGCTATTGGTGCTACTGGCACGGCGAGAAGGGGTACTCCGGCGTCGGCCTGCACGTGCGCAAGTCCACGTTCCCGGAGCGCCCGGCGTTTTCCCATCCTCCCTTCGATCTCGAGAACCGCGTCGTCACGGCGCAGATGGGGACGCTCACCGTCGCGTCGGTGTACGTCCCCAATGGCGGAAAGGACTTTCCCGGCAAGATGCGGTTCCTGGAGGCGATGGAATCGTACGCGGGATCGTTCCGCGCCACCGGCGCGCCGGTGATCATCTGCGGCGACCTGAACGTCGCACGCGCGGAGATCGACGTCCACCCGAAGGAGCGCAAGCCGCGCGCGATCGGGCAGCTTCCCGAGGAGCGCGCGCTCTTCGCGCGCCTGCTCGACCAGGGGCTCGTGGACGTGGCGCGCCATCTCCACCCGGACGATGCGGCGTTGTTCACGTGGTGGGCGCCGTGGCGCAACCTCCGGCAGCGGAATATCGGCTGGCGGATCGATTACATCCTCGCCAGCCAGGCGCTCGGCGAGCGCGCGCGCACGTTCGAGTCGCAGCGCGAGTTCGGCACGAGCGATCACGCCCCGCTCGTCGCGGTCTTTGACGGTGCTACCGCACGATAATCCTGGTCTCGGCACGCCGGCCGCGCGCGTCGGTCACCTCGATCCGATGAGCGCCGGCGGCGAGCGGCCACTGCACGGCCTCCTCCGGCGGCGCACTCCCGACGTGCCGGCCGTCCACCATCCACCTCAGCGCTCCTGGAGTGCCGGACGCGCGGAGCGGCAGCGTCTGGTAGCCGCGCCGCAGCGTGGGATCGATGAGGTAAATGGCCCCTTGCGGCGGGTTCAGGATCTCGAGCGCGGCGGATCGCGGGCGGATCGCGATCGTGCGCAGGCGCGGCGGCGCCGGTTCGATCAACCCCCGGTCGTGCGCCCACCGGCGGTATTCATCCGGCCAGACGGTGGCCACGCCGTCCGCGCTCTTCTGGTGCCACGAGCAGGGGGACAGCACGACCTCGCGCGCCACGGATTCCAGCGCCTGCCGCGGGCACGAGTCGGTTGCCGCCAGCCCTGACACGAGGCAGATCGTCCGGCGCTCCGCGTCGGAAGGCGCCGCGACGATCTCGAAGGTGTCGCCGCCGGCAGCAGCGCCGGACGCGGGCGCGACCCGCTCCATCGCCGCAAGCATCACCGCGTGGAAGATCGGCCCCGCTCCGGTCACGCCCGAGGAGTTTCTCAGCGGCGTCCGATCGAAGTTGCCGACCCACACGCCCACTGTCACCTCGCGCGTGTAGCCGATCGCCCAGTTGTCGTGATACGCCTGCGACGTGCCTGTCTTGGCGGCCACCGGGAACGGAAACTCGAGGCTGCCGCCGCGGCCGAACACGTATTCGCGCGCGTCCGCGTCGGCGAGGATGTCCGTCACCCAGTAGGCCGATCGGTTCGAGACGAGGCGCTCCTCTGTCCTCCCCTCGCGCGGGGCGCCCTTCACCGACACAGGCGATACACCAACGCCGCCGCGCGCCAGCGCGGCGTATGCCGTGACGAGCTCGTCGAGCCGCACCTCCGCATTTCCGAGCGTCAGCCCGAGCCCGTAATACACGCCGGCCTTCTCCAGCGTTGTCACGCCCGCGCGCCGGAGCAGGCGCAGCAGCGACGGGACGCCGAGGCGCGAGAGCAACGCGACGGCCGGCACGTTCTCCGAGCCGGCAAGCGCCGCGCGCGCGAGCAGCGGGCCGCGGTACTCGCCGTCGTAGTTGCGCGGGCTGTAGAACACGCCGGGCTCGGCCGTCGGGAAGTGGGACGGAACGTCGGGCAGGACCGACGCGGGGCTGTATCCTTCTTCGAAGGCGAGCGCGTAGGTGAACGGCTTCAGGGCCGAGCCGGGTTGACGCGGCACGCGCGCGCCGTCAATCGTTCCGCCGTTCGGATCGAAGTAGTCGCCGGACCCTTCCCACGCCAGCCACTCGCCGCTCCGGTTGTCGAGCACGACGACGGCCACGTGATGCGCGCCGTGGGCGCGAAGGTCGTCGCGCCGCGTTTCGATGATTCCTCGAACCGCGCGCTGCAGCTCGATGTCCAGCGTCGTCTGAATGCGCGCCGGGCGCCGGCCGCGTCCGAACGACGCGAGCACGTTCTCGACGAAGTGCGGCGCAGGCGATTCGTCGCCGGGGCGCAGCGGTGTGACGCGCTCGGCGAGCGCGTGCGATGCGTCAGCCGCGGAGAGCAGGCCGAGCGCCTGCATGCGGCGCAGGATCGCGCGCTGGCGCGGCTGCGCTTTGCCCGCGTCTCGCCACGGGTTGAACGAAGACGGGCGCTGCGGCAGCGCGGCCAGGAACGCGGCCTGCGCCGGCGTGAGCTGGGCGGGATCGCGCGCGAAATACGCGCGGCTGGCGCGCTCGGCTCCGCCGATCTGGTTCCCGTACGGCGCCAGCGTCAGGTAAAGCGCGAGAATGTCGCGTTTGGCGAGGCGGTGCTCCAGCCTGAGCGCCACGATGGCTTCCTGCACCTTGGCGCGCCAGCCGTGCCTGGATCCGGCGCGGCGCGCGAGCAGCAGCTTCGCCACCTGCTGCGTGATCGTGGATCCGCCCTCCACGACACGCCCGGCGCGCGCGTTGCGCATGAACGCGCGCGCGATGGCGAGCGGATCGAGGCCCGGATGACGGTAGAAGCGGTGATCCTCGGCCCCCAGCGTCGCCGCGGCGAGCACGGGCGGGATCGCGTCGGCGCGCATGCGGATCGCGCGCGCCCCTTCAGCGGATCGCGCCTCGTACAGCACGGCGCCGGAGCGGTCGATCACGAGCGTGGACGGCTCCGCGCGGTCGTCCACCAGCCCGTCAGGCAACGTGCCGAGCCGCAGCCACGCCACGAGCGCCAGCGCCGCCACGACCGCCGGAAGAACCGCGCGCCGCCTGATCATCTCTTAATCGTTACCGTGGCCGTCGTGGTCCGCCCGAACACCTCCGGCTCGTACATCTCTTCCGCGTGGGTGGGCGCCGTCACGAACGTGCCCGCGGTGGTCGCGCGCGTGATGTACGAGAACTCGTGGTGCCCTTCCGCCAGCCGCGTGGCGAAGAGCTGGACGCGATCGTCGTGGCGCTCGACGTGGTCGAATCCGCCGCGCTCCCACCAGGAGAACCACGAGCCGCGGGTGTCTTCCCGCTGCTGCACCTCGGCGAGCGCCGTCGCCGTGGTCGCGAACCAGGACTCGATCGGCTCGAGACCCGCCGGCAGCGGATCGAGCACGGCGAGATACCGGCGCTCTTTCGTCAGATCCAGCGCAATCGTCACGCGGACCAGATCCCCCGCAGCGAAATCGATGCCCGCCGCCACCGCCTTGCCGTCCACGTACTTCTCGTACGTGCGCCGCACGCGGATGCCGTTGTCCATGTCCTGCAGGGCCGGCGCGGCGCTCGCATACTGAAGGCGCGCGGAATAAAAGAGCGTCCCGGTGCCGTCCCGCGAGAAGTCGAGCTGCCGCGGTTCACCGGGACGTGCCGACGCCAGGAGCTTCGACATCGGCACCGAAGCAGACGCCGCGCCGGTGGATCGCCCCTGGAACGTCGCGTTTGCCAGCTCGTCGCGCCCCAGGCGCACCATCGCGCGGAAGTCCGGCGTCTCGCGCTCGTAGCGCTTGTAGTACGAGACGAGCGACGACAATGCCCACGCGTTCTCCTGCGTGTCGTCCCATCGGCCCTTCCTGCGCGCTCCCAGCAGCCAGCGCACCATCGAGCGCACGACCGGCTCGTCGAAGCCGTGCCGCACCATCGTGTCCAGCACGATGGACGTCGTCCGGACGCTCGAATTCCAGAACCAGAGCAGGTACGGATCCGACAGCTCCTCGACGTGCGACAGGCCTCCTTCCGTGAGGATCGCGTTCGCGATTCGCGTCCGCAGGTCCGCGAGCCGTGCGTCGCTGGCGTTCCGGATCGCGATCGCATCGTAGAGGTGCGCGAGGGCGAAAATCGGCATCCGGTCGCGGTGGCCGAAGAGCCGCGTCACGTTCGAGTCCTGGTTGCGCCCGGCCCGGACGAGCACGTTCACCGCGAACGCCTGCCACGCGGTGTAGGCGGGCCACCAGCCGCCGTTGTCCGGGGGCGGCGCGCCCAGCTCCCCCTCCAGGTACGCCGCGGCGTTCTGGAGCACAGCGGGATCGACTCGATACCTCATCGCCTCGGCGGACTGGAGCACGTGCAGCACGTAAGCCGTGAGATACGCGGATCCGGGGCATCCGCCCTTCCAGAACGAGAACGCGCCGCTGGCGCACTGGAACTCGCGCAGCTCGTCCACCGTGTCCTGGACCGTCGCGCGCAATTCGCCTGGCTTGATGCCGGGCAGCGGGAACGTCTGGCCGAGATCCGCGGCGTAGGTCAGGACCAGCGCGCGCGACGCACGTTGCTCCGCGCAGCCGAACGGATACTCGACGACGTATCGCGCGCCTTCCGCAAGGCCGACCATCGCCGTGGACGAGAGCGACACGTCGAGGCCGCCGATGCCGGACATCACGCCCGCGGGAATCTCGAGCCTTTCCTTCGCGTCCGGCTTCGCCTCGCCATATGCGGCGACGGTTTCCGTCGAGGCGAGGACTTCGATGGGAATCAGGTCCTCGAAGGCATCGGACTCCGATCCCATGCGCACCGTCATGCGCACGCGCGCGCGTCCCACGCCTTGTGCCCGCGCGTCGAACCGCACTTCCTGCGTGCCGCGCGGCCCGAGCTGGATCGTCTGCTTCGAGGCGCCGCTGAATGTCAGCAGAGCGGGATCGAGACTCTGGATCGTGACCGTCGCCTTGCCTCCCTGCGCAAGCTGGCTGGTGACAGCGGCGCCGAAGTGCGCCTGGTCGCCGACGGCGAGGAAGCGGGGAAACGCCGCCCTCAGCAGCAGCGGCTTGTTGATGCGGATCTCGCTCTGCCCCGCGCCGAACCGCGACAACCGATCGCCGCTCACCGCCATGATCCGGTACGTCGTCAGCGACTCCGGCAACCTCACCTGCGTCGTCGCGCGGCCGCTCGCGTCGGTCTGCACCGAGCCGAGCCAGAACGCCAGCACGCGGAAGTCCTTGCGCACGCTCGCCGCGCCAGCGTCGCGGCCACCCCCGCCCCCTTCCGTGTCCCCTTTCGGCGTGAGCACGCGGCGGCTGACGATGCGCTGGCGGTTATCTTCGGTGGAGACTTGCAGGGCCTTGGCGATGTAGACGGACGAGAGGACGTCCGGCGTCTGGAAGCCGGTCAGCGAGAGCACGCCGTAATCCACGGCCCACAGCGTCACTTCGCTCTGCGATGGCTTTCCGGCGTTGTCGCGAACGCTCATGTCCACCGTCGCGGTCCCGGCCGGACGGTACTCGTCTCTGTTCGCCTTGAGATCGACTGTCAAGCGCCGGCTTGCGTCCTCGACCTTGAGTTCGACGTAACCGAGGCGGAACGCCGGCTTGCCCGGATCGCTGCCGTCGGACTCGCCGTCCACCTTCGTCCGGCCTTTGACCAGCAGGACGGAAACGTACACGTTCGGAATATCTGCGTCGGTGATCGGTACGGTGACGGTCTGCTGCGTGGATGCGAGGGCGAACTGCCGGTGGTGTCGCACGCCTTCGCGCTCCGTCGTCACGAGCGCCGTCGCCTGCTCCCACGGCGACTGCACCATGATTCTTGCGGTGTCGCCGGGCTTGTACGTGGTCCGCTCGGGCACCAAATCGATGCGGTTGTGATCGTACCGGACCCAGGCCGTGTAGCCCGAGCCGAGCACGTAGAAAGACATCTGCGTGACGGTCGATCGCCCGTCGCCGTCCTGCGCGCGCGCGGTGAGCGTGAAGGATCCGCCCGCGGGAAGCGGGACCGACAGCGGCACGGGGTCCACGGCGGTGGTCACCGTCCAGGATCCCGCCGGCACCTCCTGCCGCGTCGTCTCCCAGGTGTAAAAGCCGTTGCCTTCGGCGCGCCGCACGCTGTGATACTGCGTCTGCGTGAGCGTCACGTCGATCTTCACGCCGGGCGTGACGATGCCATCGGGAGTCACGGCGACGAGGGTGGTCGAGAGCCCGGCGCGCTGATCGACGAAGTACGGCGGCCGCTTGACGCCGATGTACCACGGCGCCGGGTGTACGACGAAGCTCGATCGCCCCGCGATGTGCTGGCGCGATACGTCTTCGACCTCACCCTCCAGCGTGTAGCGGTACGGCCACTTCAGGTCCAGCGGCGTCGCGTACTCGACGACGATCGTGCCGTCGGGTGCGACCTCGACCTCTTCGGCGGCGACCTCGTCGCGCTGGCCGCCAGTCCAGCCGACGAACAGGAACTGGTCCGTCGAGAACTTCTCTGTAATCGCGGCCGGGACCGAGTACTCGCGGTCGCGAAGCAGCCGGTACTTGGCAGAGGCGCCCGCCATCGGCGCACCGAACAGGTAGCGCGCGTTGACGACGCCGCTCAACGTACCGCCGGCGATTGACGGCGCGCCGGTGAGCGTCACGTCAACGCGGAACTCCGGCCGGCGGTACGCGGCAACCAGGAAGTTGTTCGATACGCGGTGATGCCACCCGTCCTCGTCGAACTCCTGTTCGGACGGAGCGGCGGCCTGCGGCGGCTCGGCCA
Organism: Acidobacteriota bacterium; assembly: GCA_016184105.1. Classification (NCBI taxonomy): domain Bacteria; kingdom Pseudomonadati; phylum Acidobacteriota; species Acidobacteriota bacterium. The sequence goes on along the minus strand of JACPDI010000010.1, from coordinate 107,756 downwards.
GCGAGATTTCGACGGAGTACGTGCCAAGCGCGCCGCGGGATGGAAGGCTCAGCGTCCATTCCGCGCTGCTCCAGTCGCTCGCTTTGAGCGCGCGCCGGTCGATCTCCCGCCCTTCGCCGTCCTTCACGAGGGCAAACACCGTCGTTCCCGGGTCCAGCAGCTGGATGCCGCGGGGCGTATCGCGACGGAGGATCGTCTTGAAGTGAATCTCTTCGCCCAGCCGGTACACGCCGCGGTCGCTGAACACCGTTCCCCGCAGCATCGGGTCCGCCTCCGACAGGTCGTAGCGCAGTCCGAACTCCCAGGGCGAGATCCCCTCCGTCCAGTCGCTGCCGACGTAGGCGATGTCGCCGTCCTTCTCGGCGGTGACGATGAAGGCGAACTGCCACCACTCGCGGGGATTGCGCAGCTTCGTGTCGGGCGCGATCGCGACGCCGTCGGCGCCGGTCGTGCCGGTCCACGTGGCGCTCTCGGCACCGGTGATGATCGACACGCGCGCCCCGGCGACCGGCTCGCCGTTGTCGAGCCGCGTGACGAAGATCAGCGTGTTGTCAGGACTGTCCTTGACGGTGATGCCGAGGTTCGTAACCTGAACAATCGTCGAGCGGTCGCGGTTGCGAATCCACGCGCGCGATCGTTCGATGGGCGTGTTCTCGCGAATCGCCGCCCAGACCAACCCGGTCTTCGCACCGAGCGCCGCGGCGAGATCGATCCCGTGCGACTGAATCTTGTCCGGAGTCACGGGGAGCCGGCGCGGCGCTCCGTCGGCGTCGGGTACCGCGCGGAACTGTCCACGCTGCAGGCGGAGCACCATCGCCATCAGATCGCGCGGCTCGATCCTCAGCGTCCACTGCGTGATGTCACGGAAGTTCCGCGCGTAGAACGGCAGCGCCAGGCCGCCCGAGGATTCCCAGACGCCGTGGCCGTCGCCGAAGCTCGTGAACGCCGACTGGTGCCAGCTTTCAACCGTGCCGAGCCACGGGTAGCCGAGCGTCTGGCCGTCGACGGATGCCAGCGACGGATCGACGCGCACGAGCCACGTGCGCGCGGGGGGCTGCGCGAAGCCGGCGTCCTCCAGACTGAACCGGTCCGCGGCGTCCAGCTCGTACGTCCCGCGCGGGCGCGGCGCCGCCGGCTTCACCGGGACGTCACGGCCGCGCGTGGAGACATCGATCGCGCTGACAGCGCTCCGCCACTTGTCGATGTGGACGTCGCCGCGGAGCCGCGCGCCGTTGTACATGTCCGGATCGCACGCCACCGCGCAGCCGAAGCCGTTCACGAACAGCGTGGGCGGGAGCTGTACGGTGTAGCGCTGCTCGATGCCCGGCACCGCGCGCCCCTGCACGGACGGCACGTTCGGCCCGATCGTCATGCGAATCCACGAGTCCGGCGGCGGCACGCCCGTTGTTTCGACGACGACCAGGTCGCGCGCGCGCGGGAAGCGTTTCTCGTCCCAGCTCGTGGACGGCACGAGCGGAACCGGCGCTTCGCTCGACGCCGCCGCTGCCGCGGCGGTCACCTTGGATTGGAACGCCTGCAGGCCGGCCGGATTCGTGGCGCGAAGCCGCTCCACGCCGGCCGGCGGCATCACCGGCGGATCGAAGGGGTGCCTCTCGTGACGTGCCTGAAGGTGCGGGAACACCGAGGAGGCATCGACGGGCTGATTGAACCGCAGAAAGATCTGAACCGGCGAATCGAAGCGCCCGTTGTTGCGCCGCACCCACGTCGTGCTGAGCAGCCGGACGGTCGGCGTCGTGAAGCGGAGGCGGTAAGGCTGCGCGAGCCTCGTCCCGCTGACCGCGGTCGCCTCCGTGCCGACCGTCACTTCATAGGTCGTCGCGAACGGCAGCCGGCGGTCGGCGTCAGGCGTGAAGATGAGGAGCGTCGTCCCCGACCACCGGAACGTCCCGCGGATCGCCGGCCGGAGGCGCAGAAACGGCGCGGTCACCGGCTCGGGAATCCGGCCGAGCGTGACCATGGGTTCCGAGAAGAGCACGCGGATCTCGTTCGCCTGGTCGAGGCTCGCCAGCTCGCCCGTGGGACCGGCGCTGACGACAGTCAGCGGCGCCGTTTGCGCGAACAGCGGCGGCGACACGCACAGAGCAAACAGAAGCAGGGCTGCAGCCTTGCGGGCAGAATGACGTCGGACGCGCATCTGGCGCTCCTCGCTTTGTTGGCTGGGGTCGGGCAAGTCTAACACCGCGCGGCGGAAGTGGGACAGTCACACTTTTCCGGCGAACCGTCAGAAAAGTGTGACTGTCCCACTTCCGCCTCCAGAGGCTGTGGATCACGCCATCATGCGCTCGACGTCGGCACGGGTGGGGACGCCGTTCATCGCGCCCAGCACGAGGCAGCTCGCCGCCGCCGCGGCGTTCGCGAAACGGAGAATCTCTTCGACGGGCCAACCGGCGAGCAGGCCCAGGATGAAGCCGGCGCGAAACACGTCGCCCGCGCCGGTCGTGTCCACGGGATCGATCCGACACGCCGGCACGTGCACCAGGCGATCGCCGTCGAGCGCCATCGCACCGCGCTCGCCGAGCGTGACGCACAGCAGGCCGTCGTGCTCGCGCCGCAGCTTGCGCAGTCCGCGCTCGTGGTCGGTCTCGCCGGTCAGCGCCTCGGTCATGTGCTCCGCAAAAATCGGGACCGACACCGCCCGCACCAGCTCCGGCGTGCGGTCGTTGACGCGATCGAGGTCGCTCGTCACCGGAATGCCGGCGCGTCTGGCGAGCGTCGCCGCCCTCGCCGCCGCCTCGGTATCCACATCGTCCACGTGGACGAGACGGGCGGAGGCGATGGCATCGGGACTGATCTCGGACGGGGACAGGTTGAGCCTCTCGTCGCGCCCCCAGAGCACCATCCGCTCGCCGTTCGCGTCGTTCACGAGGATCACCGCGTAGTGGTTCGGGGCGTCACGGACGACGGCGCGGTCGAGACTCACGCCGTGCGTCGCCAGCGCCTCGCGCATCTTCCGGCCGTGATCGTCCGACCCGAACGCGCCGATGTAGGCCGCGCGAAGGCCGAAGCCCGCGCACGCGACCATCGCCGTCGCCGTCTGCCCGCCGAGGCAGATCAGCTTGTCGCTCACGTGCAGCTTGGAGTCGGCCGTGCCGGGCTGCGGCGTGCGCGGCAGGCGCAGGACGGTGTCGACCGAGTTCGTGCCGACGCCCAGGACGTCGAAAATTGCGCGATGGGCCATCGCTCAGCGGGAACAGAAGCGCCTGGCGCTCTCGATGAGCACCCGGGCGGTCGTGATCACGGAACCGATATCCACCCATTCGACGTCCGCGTGCGCTCCCTCGCCCGCCGGCCCGTAGTTGACGGTGGGGATGCCTGCCTCGGCGAAGATGGCGGCGTCCATCCAGTAGGCGACGCCGATCTCCCGCGGCTCGCGTCCCGTCACGTGCGTCGCCGCGTCGCGAACGCAGCTGACGACGTCGTCGTCGCGATTGCAGACGAGAGGAGGGCGTTCGAACAGGAGGCTGACATCCGCCTGCTCGCCGGCGGCGGCGGCAACGGCGCGCAACTCGTCGAGGACCTGCGCGGGCGTTTCTCCGGGGATGGTGCGCCGCTCGATCTTCAGCCGGCACTCCGGCGCGTAGGTGGACATGCCGGATCCGCCGGCGATCATCGCGCAGTGCATCGACGCCGGCCCGACGAGCGCGTGCGTCCGCCCGCGCAGCTCGCGCCGATCGAAGTCCTCGAGCGCCGTGATGATGCGCCCCATGCGGCCGACCGCGCTCACGCCGAGATCCCACCGGCTGCCGTGCGCCGCCTCGCCGCGCGTAACGATCTCGGCCCAGGCAAACCCTTTGTGCGCGAGAACGAGCTGCCCTTCGCTTGGCTCGGTGACGATGCAGGCGTCGGCCGGGTGGCGTTTGACGAAGTCGCTCGCGCCCGCGCTGGCGTCTTCCTCGTCTGCGACGAGCGCGAGAAGGACGCGCCCGCCGAAGTTGTCGCGCGAGAGCGCGACGGCGGCCGCCATGATCGCGCCCGCGCTCCCCTTCATGTCGTAGCTGCCGCGGCCGTAGAGCCGCCCTCCCTCGATCCGCGGCTCGAAGGGCGGGATCGTCATTCCGCGGGTGCCGACCGTGTCGAGGTGGGCGCAGAAGACGAGCGCCGGCCCGGCCGCTGCGCCGATCTCGGCGACGGCGTTCGGCCGCCCGGGCGCCGCCTCCTCGAGCCACGCGCGCACGCCGTGCGCCGCGAGCCAGTCCCGCGCAGCCGCGGCTACTGCCGCCTCTCCGGTGCCCTCGTCCGGCGCGATCGTCGGATTGACCGACGGCACGCGGACGAGCGTCCGGACGGCATCGATGACGAGATCCCGGTTGACGTCGGCGGCGGGGTTCACTGAGGCCGAGTATATTGCGGCCGCAGTGAATTTGCTCACGCGCGCGCGAGCGCGATCAGGAGCACGGTCGCCGCGCCGCCGGCGGTCACCAGCGACCAGCCCACGGCGCGGAGCTTGCGCGCGGACGGGGGTGTCGCGGCAAAGACGAGCGCCATCGCGGAGAGCGGCAGCGTCGCGAGCCACAAGTGCGGGTGCAGGCCGAGGCGCCGGCTGAGCGCGATGGCGACAAACGGGGATGCGATGGCCAGCACGGCGGCGAAGATCCGGCTCGCCAGCGACGGCTCGCGCCGCTGCAGCGCGATCGTCGCGCGGACCGCGAGAGTAGCGGCCCAGAAGCCGAGGGTCAGCACGAACCAGGTGCCCGCGGCCTGCTGCGGCGAGAGCCCGGCCGCCACGCCGACCGGCAGCGCGCACGAGCAGAGCGCCAGTGCGACGTGCATCTCGCCGAGCGCCGTCTTCTGCTTGCGCTGCAGGATCAGCGGGATGGTCGCCACCGCGAAGGCGATCGGCACCACCACGGTCCACCGCAACGCCGGCGGCATCCGGTAGATCCCGAAGGCAAGGTCGAGCGCCGCCATCCCGCCCATCCACACGAGCGTGTGCACCGCGGCGTCCTGCTGCTCGCGCCTCGCCCTGGGGCCGCGCTGCCCCAAGAGCACGAGCAGCGGCTCGTGCGCGACGAACGCCGCGACGAAGGCCACCGTGAGAGCCAGCGCTGCCGCGCCGGGCGTGCCGCCCGCCAGCGCGGCGACCAGAGGAAACGCGAGCTGTCCGTAGGCGCCGTGCTCGCGCGGAAACAGCCAGGTCATCCATGCAGATGTACCACCCGCGGCGCTTTCGCGGCAAGATCGGAGCATGCAGCTCGCCCGACTCGTCGAGACGTCCGCCGCCGTCACGGCAACGCCGAGCCGCCTGAAGAAGATCGACCACCTTGCCGCGCTGCTGTCGTCCGCGGCGCCCGGAGAAGTCGAGCTGCTGATCGCGTTCCTGTCGGGCGGGCCGCGCCAGGGGCGCATCGGCATCGGCGGCGCCGCGATCCGCGCCGCGGTGCCCGCGCGATCGGCTGACACCCCCTCGCTGACGATCGCGGAGGTGGATGCTGCGTTCGGCGAGATCGCCGCGATCGGCCTCCCGAAGCACCGCGTCGAACGCCTTCGCTCGCTGCTCGAACGCGCCACCGCCGGCGAACAACGCTTTCTGACGAGGCTGCTCTACGGCGAACTGCGGCAGGGCGCCCTCGAGGGGGTGCTGATGGAAGCCGTCGCGCGCGCCGCGCGCGTTTCGTCCGACGCGGTGCGCCGCGCGGCCATGCTCGCCGGCGACCTCGCGCCGGTGGCGCGCGCCGCGCTCTCAGAAGGACTCGCCGGCCTCGGCCGCTACTCCGTCCAGCTCTTTCAGCCGGTCCAGCCGATGCTCGCTGAATCAGCCGCGACGGTGGAAGACGCGATCGCGTCGGCGGGCCGTGCGGCCGTGGAGCTGAAGCTGGACGGCGCCCGGATCCAGGTCCACAAGGACGGAGGCGACGTCCGCGTCTTCACGCGCAACCTGCGCGACGTCACCACGGCAGTCCCGGAGGTGGTCGCAGTCGTGCGCGCGATGCCGGCGCGCTCCCTCATCCTGGACGGCGAGGCGATCGCCCTCAAGCCCGGAGGCGCGCCGCACCCATTCCAGATGACGATGCGCCGCTTCGGCCGCCGAAAAGACGACGACGCGCTGCGGCGGGAGCTGCCGCTGACGGCGCTGTTCTTTGATTGTTTGTACGCGGACGGCGCGCCCGCAATCGACGAGCCGCTCTCCCGTCGCCTCGACCTCCTCCACTCCGCCGCCTCCCCCACGCGCACCGTCGCTCGCCTGCACGCACCGTCGGCCGCCGACGCCGATGCGTTTCTGTTTCAGGCGCTCGCGCAGGGGCATGAAGGGGTGATGGTGAAATCCCTCGACGCGCCGTACGCGGCGGGACGCCGCGGCGCGTCGTGGCTGAAGGTGAAGCAGGCACGGACGCTGGACCTCGTGGTGCTGGCGGTCGAGTGGGGCAGCGGCCGCCGGCACGGCTGGTTGAGCAACATCCACCTGGGCGCGCGCGATCCCGACCACAACGCGTTCGTCATGCTGGGGAAGACCTTCAAGGGGCTGACCGACGAGATGCTGGCGTGGCAGACCGAGCGCTTCCTGCAGCTCGAGATCGGCCGCGACGACTACACGGTGTATCTGAAGCCGGAGGTCGTCGTGGAGATCGCTTTCAACGATCTTCAGGAGAGCCCGCACTACCCCGGCGGGCTGGCTCTGCGCTTCGCGCGCGTGAAGCGGTATCGCGCGGACAAGACCGCCGCTGAGGCGGACACGTTCGCGACGGTGCAGAAGATCTACGAGGAGATGACAGGTCGCGAGCCGCCGCCGGCGCGCTGGTAATCCTCAATCCAACTCGCGCAGCTCATCGTCCAGTTTCTGCTGCGCGGGGTCGTCTGCGGGCGCGGCGCGTTCGACAGAGCCCGCCGCGGCTTCGCCACCGCGCGAGGCCAACCTGCGGACGACAAAGCCAAGGCCCGCGGCGCTCACGAGCAGCGTGACGACGGGAAGGACGTACAGCCACGCGCCGAAGCCGCGGGCGGGCGGCTCGATCAGGATGCGCGTGCCGTACCGCTGGACGTAGCCGTCGATGATTTCCTGGCGGGTGCGTCCGGCGCGCAGACCCGCGCGGACGTCCCGCTTGATTTCGGCGGCCGCCTCGGACTGGTGCACGGACACCTGCTGCGTCCAGCAGCAGGGGGCCACGAGCATCGCCTCGATGGCGCGCGCCTCGTCCTCGATGGGATCGGCGGCCGCAGGAGTCGAGAACACTAACAGCAGCGCCGCCGCGATGGCCAGGTAAGACCGCACGGGAACCTCCAGGCGCCCGCCCCTCCTTGAAAGATACCGCGAAAGCGGGTTTCGTGACGGGCGGCGCGGCGAAACCAGCTTCATTTTTTCTGGATTCGGGCCCAGGTGTCCTTGAGGCCCACCGTGCGGTTGAAGACGAGGCGATCGGCAGACGAGTCGGGATCGACGCAGAAGTAGCCGAGGCGCTCGAACTGATAGCGCGTGTCAGGCGCCGCGCCGGCAACAGACGGCTCGAGCTTCGCCGCCGCAATCACCTCGAGCGAGGCGGGGTTGAGATCGTCCTTGAAGTCGCGGCCGCCCGCGCCCGGGTTCTCGGAGAGAAACAGCCGGTCGTAGAGCCTGACCTCGGCGTCGATGGCGTGCGCCGCCGACACCCAGTGAATCGTCGCTTTCACCTTGCGGCCGTCGGGCGCGTCGCCGCCGCGCGTGGCGGGATCGTGGGTGCAGCGCAGCTCGGTGACCACGCCCGACGCGTCCTTCGTGACGCCGGTGCAGGTCACGAAATATGTCCCGCGCAGGCGGACTTCACGCCCCGGGGAAAGCCGGAAGAACTTCTTCGGCGGCTCCTCCATGAAATCGTCGCGCTCGATGTAGAGCACGCGCGAGAACGGCACCCTCCTGCTTCCGGCTGCGGGGTCTTCAGGATTGACCGGCACGTCGATCTGCTCGACCTGCCCTTCCGGGTAATTCTCGATGACGAGGCGAAGCGGGCGCAGCACCCCCATGACGCGCGGCGACCGCGTGTTGAGGTCGCTGCGGACCGCATGCTCCAGCAGCGCGATGTCCACGACATTCTCGCGCTTGGCGACGCCGATCTCGTCGCAGAAGGCGCGGATAGCCTCCGGCGTGTATCCGCGACGCCGCATGCCGGTGAGCGTCGGCATCCGCGGATCGTCCCACCCCGACACGCGGTTCTCCTGCACGAGCTGCAGGAGCTTGCGCTTGCTCATGACCGTGTAGGTCAGGTTGAGCCGCGCGAACTCGATCTGCCGCGGCTTGGCCGCGAGCGGCGCGTGGTCGACGAGCCAGTCGTAGAGCGGACGGTGGTCTTCGAACTCCAGCGTGCAGAGCGAGTGCGTGATCCCCTCGATGGCATCCGAGAGCGGATGCGCGTAGTCGTACATCGGATAGATGCACCAGGCATCGCCGGTGCGGTGATGATGTGCGCGGCGGATGCGGTAGAGCACGGGGTCGCGCATGTTCACGTTCGGCGACGACATGTCGATCTTCGCCCGCAGCACGTGCGAGCCGTCCGGGAAGTCGCCCGCGCGCATGCGCGTGAAGAGATCGAGATTCTCCTCGATGCTGCGCGTCCGGTACGGGCTCTCGCGCCCAGGCTCGGTGAGCGTGCCGCGGTGCTCGCGAATCTCCCCGGCGGACAGCGAATCGACGTACGCGTGGCCAGCCTCGATCAGCTCGAGGGCAATCTCATAGAGCGTCTGGAAGTAGTTCGATGCGTAGTACTCGCGATCGTCCCAGCTGAAGCCGAGCCAGCGGACGTCTGCGCGGATCGACTCGACGTACTCGACGTCCTCGGTCACCGGGTTGGTGTCGTCGAAGCGGAGGTTGCACGCGCCGCCGAACTCGGCCGCAATGCCGAAATTCAGGCAGATCGACTTCGCGTGGCCGATGTGCAGGTAGCCGTTCGGCTCGGGTGGAAACCGCGTGGCGACACGCCCGCCGTGCTTGCCGGCCGCGCGGTCGTGCTCCACGATTTCGCGGATGAAATCAGCGGGCCGGCTCTCCGCACGGGCGACGTCCGGAGCGTCCATGGATCCTTCAATTATAGCGGGGATCCCGTGCGCGCTACTTCGCGAGGAGGTCGTTCACCTTCGCCATCACCTGGAACGCATCGGCGACGTAGAGCACGTCCGCCTTGCCCAGCGCCCAGCCGCAGTTCGGATTCAGATTGACCGCCCTGCGCTCGGTGATGAACCGCCACCCGACGACGTGCGGCTCCTCGCCGTGGCAGCAGGTCGCGAGCCCCTTGCGGTGCCGCGGGCTCGAGCCGGTCTGGCCGACCTGGTTCAGGTGGGTCATGAATCCGAGCACGTCGTTGCCATCTCCGCTTTGATCGACGAGCGACTTGCTGCCGCCGAGGGAGGCTTGCGCCTGCCTGAGGAAGGTGAGGATCAGGCGCTCGGCGTCGCCGACGTGCGCCTGCCCGTCCGCCTGCTTCTTCGTCCACCCGGCGCCCGCGACGAGCAGCAGCTCCGCTTCGGGACGCACGGTCTGCTGGCCAGACGAGGGAGACCGCACGCCGGTCACGCGCGTCCTGACCGGCGGCGGCGCCGCGTTGATGGCCTCGACCGTCACCTCGGCCGGCGCGCCGCTCCACGGCGCCTGCGTGCCGGGCTCGATCGCGATCACCCAGGGCCGGGCCGTTCTCGAGACCTCCCCTTCGATGCGCTGGCGATAAAACCACCGTGCGACGGAGATCGCACCGTTGGCGGCCGTCGCGCGCGTCACGTGCGTGTCCACGGAGCCGCCAAGCCGCTGGGCGACGCCGCCCAGCACGCGCATCCACCGCGAGGTGCCGGCAGCCAGGATGAGGTCGGCGCCAGACGCGCGGCAGATGGCTTCAGCGGCCGCTGCGTCGGTCACGTAGCGCGGCTGCGCGAACGCCTCGCCGCTCACGCCGAGCACGCGCGCGGCGCCGCAGGATCCAATCTGTCTGGCGGCGGCAGCGACGTGTGCTCCCACGAGGCCAACATCAAGCCCACAGCCGGCAGCCGCAGCGAGCGCCCGCCCGGCGCCGAGCGCCTCGAGCCCCGCGTTCCCGACCGTGCCATCCGCCTCGCTGTGCGCCAGCACCAGTACTTTCACAGGTCCGCTCCCGCTCATTGCCTGATCCACTCCACGATCTCCTTCGCGATCGCATCAGGCGACTGGTCCTTGACGATGCGCGTCTCGCGCCGCTGCGAGGGAACCGCGACGCCGGCAAACGTGCCCGCGGGCGCCGGTGAAGCAGCCTTCGCTCTCTGGAGCGCGGGGATCAACGCGCGCATGTTCGTCATGCCGAGCTGCGGGTTGTTCGCCGGCTCGTGAAGGCTGCCAGTCGCCCAGCCGAACACGGCGGGGGGGCCGCCGCAGTTCGAGACCTGGTGCTGCCCGCCTTCAACGCGCTCGAGGATTTCGAACGAACCGTCGGCGCCGACGGTGATGCCGTCCACGCCGAAGAACTGATCGGTGATGCCGAGCCGTTCGCCGGCCATCGACAGCGTGGCGCCCGCGGCGCGCGAGGCGGATTCCCACCCGCCGAAGAGCAGCAGCTTCGATCGGTCCAGGCCCGCGATGCCGGCGACCGCCTCGGCGATCGTGGCCGCCACCCCGGACGCGTCGGTGAAACCGTGGGCGGCGCCGTCGATGGCGACCAGCTCGAACGCAACCTTCTGCGCGATCGTCATCATGACCTGCTGCAGCTTCGCCTTCGGCGCGAAGCTCACCAGCCACACCTTCGAGTCTGCGTGCTGCCTGGCGAGATGCGCGGCCTCGTACAACGCGTGCGCGCCCCACGGATCGAGCACGGCCGGCAGCATGGCCTCGTTCTTCAGTCCCGGGCCGCCGGGGCCCATCACCGGCTCCAGCGACTGGAGCGGATCGGGCACGATCCCGGCGCAGACAACGATGTGGTAACCCATGGTCAGTTCTCAACCGAATGCAACCCGCCCGCGCCCGCGCGGAACTCGAGGTTGCTGGTGGCGCAGTTCCAGACGCACGCGCCGCAGTGAACGCATTTCTCGCGATCGAACGCAATTCCCTCGGCGCCGGCCGACGTGATCGCCTGCCCCGAGCACATCGAGACGCAGACGCGCGCGCGGCAGTCGCGGCACACGCCGGGCTCCTTGATCCGCACGTGGTCGGCATAGCCCGGCGCCGCCCGCACCTTGCCGCCCATCAACAGCGCGTCCTGGTGGGTCACGAGCAGCCGGCCGTCATGCACGATCGCCGGCCAGCCCTGCTCGTCGAGGCTGGAACAATGCTCGTCTTGTGGTCGCCGCGAATCGCTCATTCGTGGCAGCCGCAAACGCCCGCCCGTCAGGCCGGCCAGTCCCATCCCGAACATCCCCCACAGCATCCCGCGGGCGAAGCCGTTCCGCGCGCTCTCCGCGATCCGCAGCTCGAGGTCCAGCCAGCTCGCACGGCGCCGCCGCACGTAGGTCCGCTCCAGGTTCTCGCGCGTGAACGGGTCACCGCGTTCCGCCAGCTCGATCACCGCTTCAGCAAGCTGCGCGCCGGTCGTCCACGCCTCGTCCACACCGGAGCCGGTCAGCGCATTCGTGCTGCCCGATCCTTCGCCGATACGCGCGTACCCGTCACCAACCAGGTGCGGCTCGCCCCGCCGCCCCGACTCCTGGAGCGACTTCGCGCCCCACGACCGCAGCGATCCTCCCTCGAGCCATCGCCACAAGTACGGATGCTGCATCCAGTGCTGCAGGTAGCGGTACGCGGTGCGCACCGGGCTGTCGAACCACGAGGGCACGAAGATGCCGAGCGACACGGTGCCCGGCTTGAGCACGTACAGGAACCCGAAGATCTCCGGCTCGGGAAACCCGAAGGTATGAATCACCGTGCCCGGCTCGAGATCGACCCCCTCGCGGAGATCGACCACCATCTTCATGCCGAGCGCCCACTGGTCGCGAGCGTGCCCCTCCGGCAGCCCGAAGCGCGCGTCGAGCGCGCGCCCGACGGCGCCCACGGGCCCATCGCCGACGACGGTGAGCGCGGCCCGCACGTCCATCCCCGGCGTGTAGGCGGAGGTCGGCTCGCCTTTCAGATCGGTGCCTTGATCCACGAGCCGCACGCCCGCAACGCGGTCGCTGTCTCCATCGAAGAGCGGACCGTCTACGGGAGACGCGGGCCAGATCTGCGCGCCCCCGCCGGCCATGATCTGTCCCGAGAGCCACTGCCCGAACTGCCCGATTGAGAGCACGAACCCGTCGTGCTTCCTGAGAAAAGACGGCATGAATGGCAGCACGACGGCATGATGACGAACACCTGCGACCCGGCCGGCGCCGCGAAGCAGCACATCGATCGCGCGCAGCGGACGCGATCGGCGGCTCGCGCCAATCGGATCGAGGAGGTAGACAAGCTTCTCGCCCGTGACGCGCGTGCAGAGCGGGATCTGCGCCCGCTCGAAATCAGGGAACGACGCGCGAAGGCCGCGCGCGCGCGTCACGACGCCCGAGACGCCGACGCCGAAGTCGTCCGCGCGCTCGAAGCACATCACCTGCAGCGGCATGCCGGGCGACACGCGGCTCTCGAGCCGCACGCCGCCGTCCTCACGCGTCAGCGCGCGCCCGAGCGTCGTGAGGAAACCGCCCGTCGCCGGCCCGAAGCCGGCGCAGACGACGTCGACGTCCATCTGTCCGCGTGCGACGCTCATGCGGGATAGTCCGGCGCCTCGGGAATCATCACCTTCGTGAGCGCGTCGGCGGCGCGGTCCTTCGCCAGACGCGCGCCGGTCAGGCAGCCGTCGAGCTTCGCGCGAAGGCGCTGGAACGTCTGCAGCGCCGGAAACCGCACGCAGGGACCTGCCTTGTCCGGATGCGCGCCGTCGGCTTCGATGACGTCCATGTACGTCACGGCGCTGGCGCCGAAGCCGGGGATCAGGCCCTCGAGCGCGTCCGCGGCCTCGCTCTGGCAGCACCCCGCCGCGCACGCGTCGTCCCACGAGGGATGGCGCCGGTATCCATAGACGAGTTCAGTGCAGATGCGCCCGGCTTCGCCGGCGGCCCGCGCCGCCTGCACGTGGCACAGATCGCTGAGGAACGCGACGTAGCCGGCCGACACGTCCGCGAGGTCCGGCCGTTCCGCGGCGCGCGCTTCCAGCTCGAGGACGTCGAGAATCTGGCAGCGTGCCGCCAGCAGCCAGCAGAGCGCGTCGGCCAGCGGGAAGGTCACCCCCTGCCTGTTGCCCTGGTACAACTTCGCGCCGTTGGCGTCCGCGGTGCGCTGCAGGTGCGCCAGGGTCCACGACCACAGCTGCATCGCCGAGGCGATCGTGCACGCGCCGGTCCCCGGACGCCGCGCCGCGATTGCGCGCATCTCGCGCGTCCAGAAGTGGAACTGCGCGAGAAACACGTCGTTGGTCATCGTGATCGACAGTTGCCGCCGCTGCACGGCCTCGGGGCCTTCGTACGTGGCTTCGAGCTGCGAATCCATCCACTTGTAGCCGAGGAACCCGGGGCAATCCTCGGTGATGCCGTAGCCCCCCATCAGGCTGACCGCCTCGCGCATCATCGTCGCGCCCTGCCCCGTGTTCCAGAGCTTGACGGCGGGACAGAGCACGTTGGCCACCGAGTCCAGCAGCGCGTAGTTCACCAGCTCGTCGGCGGGCTTCGCCTGCGGATCGCGGAGATGCGCGACGGCTTCGTCGGAAATCTTCGCCATCGCCCTCATCTGCGCACGCGCGCCGGCGATGCCGCGCTCGGCGAAGATCTCCTGCTTGCGCCGTTCGATCGGGTCCAGCTCGTCGAACAGCCGCGCGGTCGCGAAGCCGATCGACGCGCTCGCCTCCCCCGCCGCCCAGATGTCGACAAGGCGATGGATCGCGTCCTCGCGCTGCTGCAGGCCCAGCTCGTAGCGCGGCGATCCGGGCGCGATCGATTCGCCGCCCCGGAATCGTGTGCGCTGGTAGCGGAGTACGGGCTCGACCGCCGAAAGCAGCTTGGCCGCGGTCATCAGGCCGACCGTGACGCGCGTGCGGCGGAACACCGCCTCGATCACCTCGCCGTGGCTGAAGCGCGGCACGATGACGCCGTTCTCCACCGTGTAGCCGCCGACGATGCGGCTGGCGGGGACGGTGAGGCTGAAGATCGGATCGTTGGTGGATGAGAGCTGGTGCACGAGCTTCCGCGTGGGCGTGCCGCGATCGAACACGCCGGGGTCGGTCTCTTCGAGAACGACCATGCAGCTTCCCTTGATGCGCTCGTCGTCTGAATCGACCGCGGCGGTGACGAAGGTGGCAAAGCCCATGTTGGTGATGAAGCGGCCGCGTTTCTCGACGCGCAGCATTGGCTCCGCGCCGTCCCACGAATCGACGCGCAGCTTCCCGTTGAGCAGCCCGGTCTCGACGCCAACGTAGGGGATGGGCTCGGTGAGGCAGAACGCGCCGCGCCACGTCTGGCGATCTTCGCCGGGCTGCGCGGGCAGCGTGCGCGAGAGATAGAACGCGCGCTGCTCCGGCGTGCCGCGCTCGTGGATCGGTGCGAGCGCGAGGTGACCGGCGAGGCTGCAGGTCGCCGCGCCCGCGTCCACCCACGCCAGCTCGAAGGCCACGAGCGCGAGCGCCAGGTTCTTCGGCCCGTCGATGAATCCACCGTGTTCCGGATCGAGGTAGACCGAGGTCAGTCCCGCCGCGTCGAACTCCTGGAGCAGGGCGGCCTTCTCCGGCGTCCAGTCATGGGAGTGCCGCTGCCCCGCGGCGACCAGCCGCGCCACCGGCCCGCGCGCCACGGCGCGCGCGCTCTGGATCAGGAGCTGGTGCGCGTAGCGATCGGACAGCCGCCAGAGAAGCTGGCGGATTTCGTCGGTCGGCAGGGTGCGGAGGGATTCCGGCGTGGCGACGCCTGGCATGGGACAGTCCTTTCGCGGGCCGCGGGTGACGGGATTCCGGCAGATTTCAGGCCGAGTACGCGACGGGCAGCAAAGGGTGTGCCTTGTGGATCAGTCGCCGCCGACGTGATCCTCGAATTCCTCCCACTCCCATTCGTTCCACCACTCGCGCTCGAGGCCGCGACAGGCGTCGGGGAACGCGCGGCAGGAGATACAGCCCTCGCCGCGAACGATGGTGGGGTCGAACGCGGGCGGATATCGCTCGAGGAGATCGGCGGCCGACTGCCGAGCGGCGGCTTCGTCAGCCGTCATCGGGCGCGACGGCAATTCCCGAACCCCCTTCTTCGCGAGTCGTCCCTCGCTTTCGGGCAGCAGCACGGAGTTCTCGGCGTCGATGTGATGCCACAGCCCGTGGGAGTACTCGATGGCCAGCATCTGCAGCCGCTGGCGTTGCTCATCGTTGAGCGACGCGGTTGCGAGCAGCGCGTCCATCTCGCCGAGCACCGCCCCGAGCTGTCGGTGATCCTCGGTGAGGACCGCGATCGGACCCTGCGCGGGGAGATCCGCCATCGTCTGCAGGGCGGGAAACAGCGTGTCCTCCTCTTTGGCGTGGTGGAAGTCGCCGGCGAACAGCCGGAAGAAGGCGACGAACCGGGGGCCGTCGGCCGTGGCCCCCTCGCCGCGGAGGCGAAGGTCGACGAATGTCCTCAGCGATCCGACGACTTGCTCGATGAGATCGTGCTCGGCACGCAGATCGTCGATGAGCTTCACCGGAGCTTCGCCTTCACGCTGTCGACCTTGTCCTGCAGGGTTTGATCGCGATCGGTGCGCGTGCCGGCGCGGAGGTTGGTGCTGACGCGCGGCGCGCCCATCTCGTGGAGCACCTCGTGGCAGCGTCTGACCGCCGCGAAGACCGCGTCCCACTCACCTTCGACGTTCGTCCCGTATGCGTGGAGCTGGGGCCGGAGCCCTGCGTCCTGCAGGACGCGCTCGCACGCCGCGACGTATTTCGAGAGGGAAATGCCGACGCCGAGCGGCACGATGGACACGTCGACGAGCACGTTCATACGTCCCATCTTACCGCCGCCTTGCCGCCGGCTTGCCGCCGAGGCAGACCTGTATCGGCGCGGGGCCGTGCGCGTATGACAACTGAACGGGAGGGGCGAAACCGGCTACCTACTTGTGCCGCGACCTGCCGCCACGTACTTCACGTTCGGCCTCGTACCAATCGTCCTGATCGTGCCCGTGTGCCCCACCGCGCGCCTCGTACCGTTCGTAGGCGCGCCGGGCGATCTCGTCCTCGCGATTGTCCGCTCCCCTGTTCCCCGCGGGATCCTGGGGTTCGATGGTGCCGGCCGCTTCGGTGGGAGACGCCGTGACAGTGTCCGCGGCCGTATCGCCGCGCTCCTTCGTGGACCGTCGTCGTGCCATACAGATTCCTCCAGAAGACTGGAAGGAATGCACGGCCCGTTCCCGGCGGGTTAAGGCTCAGTCGCGGCTCAGCGCCGGCACCGGCGCGCGATCGCCGCGACGCGGCAGGCCTGACTGACGGCCTCCGACATCGCGCGCGCCATGGGCGCCGGCGACGCGCTCGCCCTCCTCGCAGGCTCATCGGCGCGCCGGCTAGGCGCGCCCCGCGAACTCCTTCGTCTCGGTGTGCACTTTCACCTTCTCCCCTTCCTTGATGAAGAGCGGCACACGAATCTGCAGCCCGGTCTCGAGCGTCGCAAGCTTGGTGACCCCGCCGCTGGCCGTGTCGCCGCGCACGCCCGGCTCGGTGGAGGTCACCGTCAACTCGACGTGCGGCGGAAACTGGACGCCGATCGGACGGCCGTTGTACTTCTGGATCTGCACGGCCACGTTGTCCACGAGCAGTTGCTGGTCGTCGCCGAGCGCCTCTGGCGCCAGCGTGAGCGTCTCGTAGCTCTCCTGGTCCATGAAGTGGTAACCGGCCGCGTCGCGGTACAGGAATGTTGCCGCGATGACGTCCAGGTCCGGTTCGCGGAACTTCTCGCCCGCCTTGAAGGTGCGATCGAACACCGCTCGCGTGAGGAGGTTGCGCATCTTGACGCGCACGAGCGTCTGCCCGCCGCGCGCCGTGGGGCGTGAGACCTCCACGTCGATGCAGTGATACGGCGCGTCCTCGAACTCGAAGAACATCTTCCGCTTGATGTCGATCGCTTCAATCAGGCTGGGCATTGCTCCCATTTTACCGGGAGTCCAGCAGGGAACGCGGGAGGCGCAGGGGCTCGCGGTATAGAATCCCCGGCATGCGGACCTTCCTCGCACCGCTGCTCTGCCTGCTCGGCGTCCTCGCGCAGGCGCAAACCCCGGCCCCCCGGTTCCCGAGCGAGACGCCCGAGACCTTCACGCCGAAGACCGACTCGTTCGATTACGTCAAACGGGACGTGCTGATCCCGATGCGGGACGGCGTGAAGCTGCACACGGTCGTCATCGTGCCGCGCGGTGCGAAGGGAGCGCCGATGCTCCTCACGCGCACGCCGTACGACGCGACGCGCCTGACGAGCCACGCCAGCAGCGCGCACCTCGCGTCCATCCTGTACGGCTACGACAACGCGACGGACGTCATCGCCGAAGGAGGCTACATCCGCGTCGTCCAGGACGTGCGGGGCAAGTACGGGTCCGAAGGGGACTACGTGATGAACCGTCCTCTGAGCGGCCCGCAGAACCCGACGACGGTCGATCATGCGACCGATACGTACGACACCATCGAGTGGCTGGTGAAGAACGTGCCGGAGAGCAACGGCCGCGTCGGCATCATCGGGATCTCGTACGACGGATTCCTGCCGCTGATGGCGCTGGTCAACCCGCATCCGGCGCTGAAGGTCGCGGTGCCGATGAACCCGATGGTCGACGGGTGGATGGGTGACGATTGGTTCCACAACGGCGCGTTCCGCCAGCAGATGATGCCCTACATCTACGGCCAGGAGGCCAGGCGAGGATCCGAAGCGACGTGGTGGACGAGCCACTTCGACCAGTACGACACGTACCTGCAGGCAGGTTCGGCCGGCGAGCTGGGACGCCTGCGCGGGCTCGAGCAGGTTGGGTTCTGGCGCAAGATCCTCGAGCACCCGGCCTACGACGCGTTCTGGCGCGAGCAGGCCGTGGACAAGATCCTCGGCGCGCGGCCGCTGACGGTGCCCGTGATGCTCGTGCACGGGCTGTGGGACCAGGAGGACATCTACGGCGCGCCGGCCGTGTACAAGGCGCTCGAGCCGAAGGACACGGCGAACGACAAGGTCTTCCTCGTCATGGGGCCGTGGCATCACGGCCAGCAGATCGGCGACGGCAGCAGCCTCGGCGCCGTGAAGTTCAACAGCGACACGGCGCTCCACTTCCGGCAGGCCATCCTTCGGCCCTTCCTCGATCAGTACTTGAAGGACGGTGCCCCGAAAGCCGACGTTCCGCCGGTCGCGGCGTTCGAGACGGGCAGCAACGCGTGGCGCCGGCTTCCTGCCTGGCCGGCCGGCTGCGCCAGCGGTTGTCGGATCGACCGGACGCCGCTCTATCTTGCAGCCGATCTGAAATTGAGTTTCGCGGCGCCGGCTGAGGGCGCTGCCGCGTTCGCCGAATACGTGTCCGACCCCTCGAAACCGGTGCCGTTCCGCGCGCGCCCGATCCAGCCGGTCGGCGGCGGCAACGGCCTCACGTGGGCGCAGTGGCTCGTGGACGATCAGCGGGAGGCGTCGGGCCGCCCGGACGTGCTCGCGTTCGTCTCCGGCGTCCTCACTTCACCGGTGAAGATCAGCGGGGAACCGGTTGCCAACCTGGTCGCCTCCACCAGCGGAACGGATGCCGACTGGGTGGTGAAACTGATCGACGTGTATCCCGACGAGGTGGCGGCGCAGCCGGCGATGGGCGGGTACCAGCTGATGGTGTCGGCCGACATCTTCCGGGGCCGCTATCGCGAGAGCTTCGAAACCGCGAAGCCGATCCCGGCGGGCGCGCCGCTTCGCTACCGGTTCGCGCTGCCCAACGCGAATCACGTGTTCCTGCCCGGCCATCGCATCATGGTGCAGGTGCAATCGAGCTGGTTCCCGCTGTACGACCGCAATCCGCAGACGTTCGTGCCGAGCATCTTCTGGGCGAAGCCGGCCGATTACCGGAAGGCGACGCAGCGCATCTACCATGCGCCGGGACAGGCCAGCTTCGTGGACCTGCCTGTGGTCACCTCACCCACCGCTGAACGCGCTGAACGCGCAGAAGTCTTTCGCCAGGCCTTTCTGCGCGTTCTGCGCCACCGCGGTGGAACTCCGCTGTTATTTCTGCGGGGGCTCGTGTCCACCCGACCCGTGGGCGCCCGCCTCGTGCAGCGCCTCCACGACTCCTTATTTGATGCCGCGCTGTCTCAGCGCGGAGCGGGAAAGCGCGAGGGAGGAATGCCGAGGTACCCGGCAACGTCGCGCATCTTCTGCTGGATCGCGCGGACGTTCTGCGGCCCCATGCGCAGGAGCTGCTTCTGCGGCGGCGAGAGCGCTTCGAGCCGCGGATCCTCGTAGGCGTACGTCATGGGCTTCGGCGTGAGCCGCACCGGATCCTGGACGACAGGCACGCGAAGCAGCTCGCTCATCGCCCGCTCGAGCACCGCGTCGAATTCGCCGGACCCCTCTCCCAGTTCGCGGTACGCCTCATCGATTCTCGGCTTCAGCGTGGCGTAGAGCCGCGCCGCGCCGCGAGCGTCCATCGCCGCGATCGCGCCGGCGTAGCCGTCATAACGCCGGTAGCTGCGGGGATCGATGGTCAGGTCTCCCTCGACGCCGCGCGTGAGAAATGCCGCCTGCGGCGCCAGGCGCCGCAGGTGGCGCTCCGGCCGCCCGCCGGAGGCAATGTTGGCCGTCACGACGACGAAATTACGAATCAACCCGTCGGTCGTCAGCCACGCGGCCACGGAAGGATGCGAGGAGAGCCGGCGCACCAGCTCGCGCACGACCGGATCGCTCTCGTCGAGCGGCGGCACCTCGATGTCCTCTGCCGGCTCCGCGACCCCGCGGGGTTCCTGGCCTGCGCGCGCCGGGGACTGCGTCGCGACCGCCGCAGCGGGCCGATCGTCCGCCGGCCGCCGCTGCCAGAGGTAGTAGCCCGCCGCGGCCGCCAGCACGACGAACGCAGCGGCGAGAACCATCCACAGCCCGCTGCCCGACTCGTCGTCCTGCCTGTCGAGCGGCGGCGTCTTCTGAAGCTCGAAGTCGTCCAGCTGCCCCATGGGAAGAGTCTACTCCCGCATGTTATAAAAGCGATCATGCGGCGGCGCGCGTTCGACCTCATCGCCTTCGACGGCGACGACACCCTGTGGCACAACGAGCGGAGCTATCGCGACGCGCGGGAGCGCTTCCAGCGGATGCTCGCCGCGGCGGGCGTCGATCTGACCGAGGAGGAAGTGGAAGCGCGTGTGAACCGTACCGAGCTGGCCAACATCGAGTACTACGGCTACGGCGTGTCCAGTTTTGTCCTCTCGCTGATCGAGACCTCCATCGAGCTGACGGGCGGCCGCGTCAGCGGTCGCGACCTGCACGGCTTGATCGCGCTCGCGAAGGAGATGCTGTCGGAGGACATCGAGCTCTTTCCGAGCGCCCGCGCCGCCGTTGACGTGGCGGCGGCCACCTACCCGCTGATGCTCGTCACGAAGGGGGACCTGCTGCACCAGACATCGAAACTCGAGCGGTCCGGCCTTCGTCCCTCGTTCACGTACGTCGAGGTCGTGAGCCACAAGACGCCGCCGGTGTACGCCGACATTCTCGAGCGACGGGGCGTCAGCCCCGACCGGTTCCTGATGATCGGCAACTCCCTGCGATCGGATGTCCTGCCCGTCATCGAGGCCGGTGGATGGGCGGTGTACGTGCCCGCCGCGCTCAGCTGGGCCCACGAACACGCCGAACTGCCGGAGGCCGCACGCGCCCGCTGTTTCGAGCTGGCCTCGCTCGAAGAGCTCGCGGGGCTGCTCGAATCACTCGAGAGCCCCGCGAGCCGGTCGCGCTTCAGAAGGTAAGGCGCGGGCCGCGCCTCAGAAGGTGACTTTCACGGCAACCTGCACCTGGCGCGGGTCGCCGACGCCCTGCCGCAGGAACCCGTCGAAGTTGAACAGCGCCGGCGTCGAGAGCGGGTTGATGTTGTTCGCGTTGTTGAACGTGTTGAACATCTCCACGCTCGGGATGATCCGGGCGCCCTTGCCCACCGCGAACGGCCGCTGCAGGCGCCAGTCGAGCGAGAAGTAGCCGTTGTCCTTCCGGTCCCAGTTGCGGCCCCGGTCGTTGCCGTTCAGCACGCGCGGTGACGTCGTGATGGGCTGCGCCGTCCTCGCCTGCACGCGCACGTTGACCAGCACGCGCGCGGGCAGCTCGGCGTAGGTGAAGAAGTTGAACTTGTGGCGGATGTCGCGATCCGACGGCCCGTAGTCGAGGCTCAGGTCGTAGAAATTGAACGACCGGTCCGTGAACGGGTCGCGCTCGTTCGAGTCGTCGTCCTCGTCTTTCGAGAGCACGTAGTTCGCCTCGAACTGGTAGTTCCGCGAGTACCGCTTCCGCACGCCGAACGTCGCCCCGCGGTAGCGCGACCGGCCGCGGCTGTTGGTGACGAACACGTCGCCCAGCTGCAGCGAGAACGGGTTGTTCCCGATATAGGTCGTCGTGTCGCGCGTCGGCGGCTGTTCGGGCGCGGCGGCGGTCCCGTGACCGTTGTAGTTGAGGAACCGCGTCAGGTGGTCGCCCCGCGCGTACGTGAAGTCCGCGTAGAGGGCGACGCTGGGCACGATCTCGCGGTCGAACCCGGCGTTCACGCTGAAGATCCTCGGGTTGCGGTAGTCCTTGTCGAACACGCGAACGCCGGTGAACAGCGGGAACGTGCCGGCGGGCACCGCGCTCGGCGCGAGCAGGTTGGGCCACACCGGCATGTCGGCAAAGGCGGACGCACGGAAATCGCTCTTCTGCTGGATGCCGTTGGTCGTGACCGAGCCCACCTGGCTCAGCATGTTCTGCCGCGCATAGAAGAGACCCGCGCTGCCGCGCACGACCGTCTTCCCGCGCTGCCCGATGTCCCACGCGAAACCGAATCGCGGCTGGAACTGCTTCCACTGGTCGGGGATCGTGCCGTCGGACGGGAACCGCGGGTCGTTCAGGAACGCGGCGTACGCCGTCGTCGCCGGATCGACCGTCTCGGGCATCAACTGGGCGTCCCACCGGAAGCCGTAGTCGAGGGTGAGGCCGCCCCCCGCCTGCCAGCGGTCCTGGATGAACAGCGAAAACTCCTCGTTCGAGATGTCCGACGCGCCCGCATCGTCGCGGGCAATGCCGTCAGGGCTGCTGCTCTGCAGATAGAAGAGCAACGGGCCGCCGGTCGGCGCCGAGCCCGCGGGGCACGGCGTTGGAGACGTCACGTACGAGCCGTTGGAGCAGGCAATGGTGTACGGGCCGAACCCGCCGGGAGCCGCCGGCGACGCGTAACGCAGGAATCCGGGGACGCTGTCGAAGAGATACCGTCCCTCGAAGAAGCCGCGGAACACCTGGAAGTTGTTCGTGTGCAGCCACTCGCCGCCGGTCTTGAGGGTGTGCCGGCCGAGGACGAGCGAGAAGTTGTTCTTGATCTGGAAGCGCTCCACCAGCTCGTCGATGTTCGGCGCCACGAAGAACGGGTTGCCGAAGCGGAACGACGGGGCGAACCCGATGCCCGTGTCGGCGGGAATATTCGACGGGGTCGCCGATCGCGGCCGGTCCTCGCGCGAGTACGTGATGTGGAACTCGTTCAGCCTGTTCGACGTGAGGGTGCTGAACAGGTTCAGGTTGAGGATGTTGATCTTCGACGGCCCTTCCGTTCCGTTCGCCGAAGTTCCATACGTGGGGACATCGAAGGTCTGGTTGCGGTTCTTCGAGAAGTCGAAGTTATACGACGCGGCGATGTTGTGGTTCGTCCCGAGGTTCCAGTCCACCTTTGCGAGGACGGCGTTGTTGTTGATCGCGTGCTCGACGGGCTGCCCCTCGTCCGATCCGCGCGTGGTCTTGAAGAAGTTCAGCAGCGCGAGCCTCTGGCAGTCGGCGCTGCCCGCGATCAGCGCTTCGTTGGCGGCAAGCGTCGGCGAGCCGACGGGGCACGGCGAGCCAATCGCCTCCGACAGGTTCGGCCGGATGAAATGCTCGCGGATGCCCTCGAACGCGAGAAAGTAGAACGCCTTGTCTCGCACGATCGGCCCGCCGGCGGTGCCGCCGAACTGCTCGCGGTGAAAATCGGTCAGCGTCTTGCCGTCCGACGTCTTCGACGTGAGGTCCTCCAGCCGCTGGTAGTGGAACAGGCTGCCGTGGAGGTCGTTGGTGCCCGATTTCGTGATCACGTTGACGACGCCGCCGGCCGTGCGGCCGAACTCGGCGTTCGCGCCGGTGGCGACGACCTGGAATTCCTTGACCGCTTCGAGCGTGATGTCGATCGCGGCGCGCTGACCACCCATCTGCTCGCCGAAGAACCCGTTGTTGTAGTCGCCGCCATCCAGGCTGATGTTGTTGAACACGCCGCGCTGCCCGGAGAAGGTGATCTCGTCACCGTCGGGCCCCTGCACGACGGAGACGCCGGGCGTGAGCGTCAGCAGGTCTTCGAACTTGCGCCCGAGGATCGGGGTGGCCTCGATGGTCCTCTGATCGAGCGTGCTGGCCGCGGCCGTCCGCGTCGGCTCCACGGGAGACGCCTGCGTTGACACCGTCACCGTTTCTGCCACGCCGGAGACCTTCATCACCGGGTTCAGCCGTACGGCCACGCCAACCGTCACGAGCACGTCCTCCTGGACGAGCGTCGCGAAGCCGGCCAGCCTGAACGTGACGCGGTAGCGGCCCGGCGGCACCTGGAGGACGACGAACCGCCCGTCGAGATCGGTGGCGAGCGCTCGCGTGAAGTTGGTCTCCACGTTGCGAACCTCCACATCCACCCCCGGCAGAACCGCTCCGCTCGAATCGACCACCACGCCTTCGATGACGGCGGTCGTGATCTGGGTCTGCGCCGCGGCCGGAAGCGCCAGCGCCAGCCAGGCGCAGGCGGCCGCGAGGAAATGCCTCGTCCGCATTCTATGCTCCTTGTTTACGTGTGTTCGGGTCACCCGAGCGTCGGCATGTGGAACCCGCTGCCGGCGCTCTCGCGCGGCCAGCGCGTCGTCACAGCCTTCGTGCGCGTGTAGAACTTCACCCCTTCGGGCCCATAGATGTGCAGATCGCCGAACAGCGACTGCTTCCATCCACCGAACGGGAACATCGCGACCGGCACGGGAATGGCGACGTTGATGCCGACCATGCCGACCTGGATCTCGTTCTCGAACTTGCGGGCGGCGGCGCCGGATTCGGTGAAGATCGCGGTGCCGTTGCCGTACGGATTGCGGTTCACGAGCGCAATCGCGTCGTCCAGCGTGCCGGCGCGCAGCACGACCAGCACGGGGCCGAAGATCTCGTTCTGATAGATCGACATGGACGGCGTGACGCGGTCGAACAGCGTCGGCCCGAGAAAGAAACCCTGCTCGTGCCCCGCAACCGACAGGCCGCGCCCGTCCACCACGAGGTCCGCGCCCTCGGCGGCGCCCGCGTCGATGTAGCTCTTCACGCGCGCGCGATGCTCGCGCGTCACCAGCGGCCCCATGTCCATCCCGTCCGCGCCGCTCGGCCCCACCTTGAGCCGCTGCGTCCGATCGGCGATCGCGCGCACCAGCGGATCGGCGATCTCGCCAACGGCGACGACGGCGGAGATCGCCATGCAGCGCTCGCCCGCGGACCCGTAGGCCGCTCCGGCGAGCGCATCGGCGGTCATGTCAAGATTGGCGTCGGGCAGCACCACGGCATGGTTCTTTGCGCCGCCAAGCGCCTGCACGCGCTTCCCGGCGGCGGCGGCCGTCGTGTACACGTGCCGCGCGACCGCGGTCGAGCCCACGAACGACACGGCGTGAATGCCCGGGTGCGCCAGGATGGCGTCCACCACCTCCCGGTCGCCGTGAATGACGTTCAGCACGCCGTCGGGGAGGCCCGCCTCCTTCATCAACTGCGCGAGTCGAATGCTGGGCGAGGGATCTTTTTCGGACGGCTTCAGGACGAACGTATTGCCGCACGCAAGCGCGACGGGAAACATCCAGAGCGGGACCATCACGGGAAAGTTGAACGGCGTGATCCCGGCACAGACGCCGATGGGCTCGAGCCGCGAATAGGTGTCCACGTCGCGCCCGACCGACGGCGCGAACTCTCCCTTGAGCAGGTGTGGCGCGCCGCAGATGAACTCCACGACCTCGATGCCGCGCTGCACCGATCCCGCCGCGTCCAGCAACACCTTGCCGTGTTCTTCGCTGACGAGCGCGGCCAGCTCGCTCTTGCGGGCGTTGAGCAGCTCCAGGAACCGCGCGAGGATCCGCGCGCGCCGCACCGGCGGAAGCGCGCTCCACGCGGGAAAGGCGGCCGCCGCGGCGGCGACGGCGCGATCCACGTCCTGCGCGTCACCGTACGGCACGGTCCGGATGACCGCTCCTGTCGACGGATTGGTCACCTCGCCCCGCCGGGTGCCGCGTGAACCGGCGGGCGCGCCGTTGATCCAGAACGGCACGGTGCTGACGGGAGTCGATACGGTCCCTGGAGCCATCTCTGTTCCCCTCATACGTGTGGACGGACCTTTCGGGTCCGTCCGCGCGAGCCTGACAGGCTCGCGCTACGCAACCGCTCTATCCGTCGTCGCCAGCGCGCGGTCGATGATCGCAAAACCCTCTCGCAGCTCCGCCTCGGTGATCGACAGAGGCGGGTTGGTGAAGAACGTGTTCCAGCGCACGAACGTGTACAGGCCGTTCTCGCGCAACTCGTGCCCGAGCGCCTTCATCTCGGGCGAGGTCCCGTTGAAGGGTGCCATCGGTTCGCGGGTCTTGCGGCTGCGCACCAGCTCGACGATCCCGAAGAGGCCGATCGAGCGCACGGCGCCCACCGACGGGTGGCGGGCCTCCAGATCCGCGAGCAGGCCGCTCATCACGCGCCCCATCCGTCGCGCGTTCTCGATGAGGCGATCTTCCTCGTAGACGTCGAGCGTGGCGATCGCCGCCGCGCACCCGAGCGGGTGGCTGTTGTAGGTGAGCCCGCCGTAGTACACGCGGTCGCGGAAGTGCTGCGCGATGTGCTGCCGCATGCCCACCGCGCCGAGCGGCACGTAGGCGCTCGTCAGCCCTTTGGCCATCGTCATCAGATCGGGCACGACCTTCCAGTGATCGACGGCAAACCACTCGCCGGTCCGCCCGAAGCCGGACATCACCTCGTCGGCAATCATGAGGATGCCGTGACGATCGCACAGCGCGCGGATGCCCTGCAGGTACCCCTCCGGGGGCACGAGGATGCCGTTGGTGCCGGTGACCGGCTCGAGGATGAAGGCCGCGATCGTCTGCGGGCCTTCGAGCTGGATGATCTCCTCGAGCATCGCGAGCGACGAGGCGGCGTCCTCCCACCCGCGCTGGATGCCGTGGTACGGATCGAGGACGTGCACGACCCCCGGGATCCCGGGCTCGGCGGGCCACCGCCGCGGGTCGCCCGTCAGCGAGATGCTGCCGGCCGTCGCGCCGTGGTACGAGCGGTAGCGCGCGAGGATCTTGTGGCGGCCCGTGAAGAACCGCGCGAGCTTGATCGCGTTCTCGTTGGCCTCGGCGCCGCCGTTGGTGAAGAAGAACGTGTCGATGTCCCCGGGCGTGATCGTCGCGAGCTTCGCACCGAGCCGCGCGCGCACCTCGGTCGCCATGAACGGGTTCGCGTACGCGAGCGTCTCCGCCTGCCGCTGGATGGCGCGGACCACGCGCTCGTCGCCGTAGCCGATGTTCACGCACATCAGCTGGCTGTTGAAGTCGAGGAAGCGCTTGCCTTCAGGCGTCCAGAAATACACGCCCTTGGCGCCGGCGACCGGGATCGGATCCACCTGGCTTTGCGCGGACCACTCGAACAGCGTGTGGCGCCGTGAGAGATCGACAATTTCACGGCTGCTCATGCCGGCTGTGACGGTAGACATAGGGATCCTCGAACACTACCCCCCGGACGCGGGAGTGTCAACGCGCGGCACGGGAGTCTGTCGTTCTGCCAACACCAGGTAGACGGCGAAGCTCAGTCCGAAGGTGACGAACCACGCGTGCGTGTAGAGCGCGTCGAACAGCGTCGGGTTGGTCACCTGGCCGCCGGGCGTCATCGCCGCGCGGAGAAACCCCGGGATGACAGGAGGGAGCGCCGCCGCCAGCGCGACGATCGCGCGGTAGTTCACGCCGCCGCTGTAGGTGTACCGCCCCTGCACCTTGAACAGGTCCGCCGGCGACAGCGTTCGATCCCTGACCACCCAGTAATCCGCGATCAGGATCCCGCCGATCGCCCCCATCAGGCTGGAGTAGCCGATCAGCCACGTGAAGATGTACGCCGCCGCGTGCGCGTAGAGCTTCCACGGAAACATCGCGATGCCGATGACCGCGGTGATGAGACCGCCGGACACGTAGCTGATGCGCCGGGGGGCGAGGCTGGAGAAGTCGTTCGCCGGCGACACGACGTTGGCCGCCATGTTCGTCGTCAACTGCGCAACCACCACGATCAGCGCCCCGAGGATGACGACGGGCGCGCTGCCGATCCGCGCGATGAGCGCGACCGGATCCCAGATGGCCTCGCCGAACACCACGATTGTCGCGCTCGTCACCGCCACCCCGATGAACGCGAAGGCCGTCATCGTCGTCGGCAGCCCCAGCGCCTGCCCGAGCGCCTGCGCGCGCTGGCTGCGCGCATACCGCGTGAAATCGGGGATGTTCAGGCTCAGCGTCGCCCAGTAGCCGACGTTCGCGGTGAGCGCCGCTGGAAACAGGGCCCAGAACGATCCGCGGCCGGATTGCAGGCGCGACGACTCGGCGAGCACGTGGCCGAGGCCGCCGCCCCGCGCGGCCGCCCAGCCGAGAAGGAGCAACCCGCCGCCGAGCAGCACCGGCGCCGACCAGCTCTCGAGCCGCCTGATGCCCTCGAGGCCGCGTACGATGATCGCGACCTGCACGAGCCAGAAGATCGCAAACGCGATCCCGGCGTTCCCGGGCACGCCGCGCCAGGCGGGCCATGCGGCCGTCAGCAGCGTGTGCAGCGCGAGGGCGCCGATCCAGGTCGGGATGCCGAACCAGCCGCACGCGACGAGCGCGCGCAGGATCGCGGGAAGGTTCGCGCCCCTCACCCCAAAGCTCGCGCGGCAGAGGACGGGGAACGAGATGCCGTACTTCGTGCCCGCGTGCGCGTTGAGGATCATCGGCACGAGCACGATCGCGTTGCCCAGCAGGATGGTGAGCATGGCCTGCCACCAGGTCATGCCCTGCTGCATGAGGCCGGAGGCCAGCGTGTAGGTCGTGATGACCACGCTCATGCCGATCCAGAGCGCCGCGAAATGATAAGTGGTCCACGTGCGGCGCGAGAGCGGCGTCGGCGCGAGGTCCGGGTTCCAGAGCGGGCTGGCCGACACGTCTTCGGTCAGCTCGACGAACTCGCCCGCGGCCGCACCGGTCCTCACGCCTGCGGTTCCACGCGCGCCGCCACGTCCTCCGCCGACGCATAGCCCTCTTCGTAGCCGCCGTGGTACGGCTTGGCGCCGGGGCGCCGGATCTTCGAGTGAACGACGACGCGGTCGCGCCGGGTGCCGCGGAAGTCCTCCAGCGACGACCAGCCGTGCCGCTCCATCGCCGCGCGCATGCCGGAGGTCAGCTCCTTGATCACGTTGGGCCCCACCGCATGGTCCAGCATCGCCGCCGTGCACACCTGCACCGTGCCGCACCCAAGCAGGAAGTAGTTCAGCGCGTGCGCGAACTCGCCGATCCCGCCGATGCCGGAAAACGCCCGGTCGGGAAATGCCTGCACGAGCTGCGACATCTTCGCCAGCGACAGCGGCAGGATCGCGGGACCGCCCAGGCCGCCGCTCGACACCAGGCCGTCCACGTTGACCTCGAACTCGAGCGTCTCGGGATCCACCAACGGCAACGATGGAAACGTGTTCGACGACGAGATCGCGTCGGCGCCCCCCAGGAACGCGGCGCGGGCCTCCTCGACAATGTCGGTGGTCGAGGGGGTGAGCTTGGCCCACACCGGCACGCGCGCGACTTCCTTCACCACCTGCGTGACGACGGAAATCAGGCCCTGGTCCTTGCCGATGTTCGAGCCCATGTCCTTGCGGTCCATGTGCGGGCACGAGAGGTTCAGCTCGAGGGCATCGACCCCTTCGTCCTGGCAGATGTTCGCGAGCGTCTGCCAGTGCGCCAGCTCCTGATCCGAACCGGAGCCCGCCATGATCGACGCGACGAGCACGCGCGTGGGGTGCGCCGCCTTGATCCGCGACAGGCGCGGCGCCCACCAGTCGATCGTCTTGTCGGAGATCAGCTCCCAGTTCCACGACGAGTGCAGCGCCGTGCCGGGACGCTTCTGCATGGAGAGGCGAGGTGAGTCAGGAGTGGCGCGCAGGAATCTCGTCTTCGGTCCGTCCACGTTGACCACCGGGTGCAGCCCGATCGTCTTCGTGACGACGCCACCCCACCCGGCTTCGAACGCGCGCATGATGTTCGTGTCGGATTCGGTGGGCGGAGCCGAGGCCAGCAGGAACGGGTTCTCGAACCGCAGCCCCGTGAACGTGACGGCCAGTTCTGCGCGCTGGGTAGACATGGTATGGTCCTCGCGGCAGGGGCCACTATAGCTCACTATAATGGCCGCCAATCAGGAGATCTGCCGATGCCCAGACGCGTTGTGGGCGGCCTCATCCAGGCCGCCGCCCCCATCACCGACCCGGCGGCGCCCATCGAAGAAGTGCGCCAGGCGGCGATCGATGCGCACATCCCGCTCATCGAAGAGGCCGGCAGGCGAGGCGTGCAGATCCTCGGCCTCCAGGAGGTGTTCAACGGGCCGTATTTCTGCCCGTCGCAGGACCCGCACTGGTACGACATTGCCGAGCCAGTGCCTGGCCCCACCACCGAGCTGATGGCGCAGTACGCGAAGAAGTACCGGATGGCGATGGTCGTCCCCGTGTACGAGCGCGAACAGGCCGGCGTCTACTACAACACCGCCGCCGTGTACGATTCGGACGGGGCATACCTCGGCAAGTACCGCAAGAACCACATCCCCCACACTTCCGGCTTCTGGGAGAAGTACTTTTTCAAACCGGGCAACCTGGGCTACCCCGTGTTCAAGACGCGCTTCGCGACGATTGGCGTGTACATCTGCTACGACCGGCACTTCCCGGAAGGCGCGCGGCTGCTGGGCCTGAACGGCGCCGAAATCGTCTTCAATCCGTCGGCGACCGTCGCCGGCCTCTCGCAGTACCTGTGGAAGCTCGAGCAGCCGGCGCACGCGGTGGCGAACGGCTACTTCATGGCGTGCAGCAACCGCGTGGGCACCGAGGCCCCCTGGAACATCGGCAGGTTCTACGGCACGTCCTACTTCGTCGATCCGCGCGGCAATTTCCTCGCGCAGGGATCGGAGGACAGGGACGAGCTGGTCACCGCCGAGATGGACCTGGACATGATTGAAGACGTGCGCCGCGTCTGGCAGTTCTATCGCGATCGGCGGCCAGAGAGCTACGGCGCGATGGTGGAGCCGCGATGACCCTCCTGATCAAGAACGGCACGATCGTCACCGCGACCGATCTCTATCGGGGCGACGTCTTCATCGACGGCGAGACGATCACGACGATCGGCTCGTCGCTCTCCATGCAGGCGGACCGCGTCATCGACGCAGCCGGCAAGTACGTGCTCCCCGGCGGCATCGACGCGCACACGCATCTCGACATGCCCTTCGGCGGCACGACGTCGGCCGACGACTTCGAGTCCGGCACGATCGCCGCCGCCCACGGCGGCACGACGACGGTCGTCGACTTCGCCATCCAGTACCACGGCCAGACGCTGCATCACGCGTGGGAGGCGTGGATGAAGAAGGCGGAGGGCAGGGCCGCGATCGACTACGGCTTCCACATGATCATCACCGAGCTGACCGGCCAGGTGGAGCAGGAGATGGACGCGCTCGTGCGGCAGGGGGTCAGCTCGTTCAAGCTGTTCATGGCCTACCCGGGCGTCTTCATGCTGGACGACGCGAGCATCTTCCGGGCGCTGCTGCGGACCGGGCGAAACGGCGGCACGATCTGCATGCACGCCGAGAACGGCGGCGTCATCGACGTCCTGGTCAAGAAGGCGCTCGCCGAAGGGAAGACCGCGCCGAAGTACCACGCCCTCACGCGCCCCGCGCGCGCCGAGGCGGAAGCGACGCACCGCGCGATCGCGCTCGCGGAAATCGCCGACGTGCCGGTCTACATCGTCCATCTGTCGGCGGCCGAGGCGCTCGAGATGGTCACCGAGGCGCGCGACCGCGGCCTGCCGGCATTTGCCGAGACCTGCCCGCAGTACCTGTTCCTGTCGTACGACAACTACGAGGAGCCGGGGTTCGAGGGAGCGAAGTACGTGATGAGCCCGCCCCTGCGATCGAAAGAGACGCAGGAGCGGCTGTGGCGCGGGCTGGCGTTCAACGACCTGCAGGCCATCTCCACCGACCACTGCCCCTTCTGCATGAAGGAGCAGAAGACGCTCGGCGAGGGAGACTTCTCGAAGATCCCGAACGGCGCGCCGGGCATCGAAACGCGCATGAGCCTCGTGTACGACGGCGGCGTGCGCACCGGCCGCATCTCGCTGAACCGCTTCGTGGAGCTGACGTCCACCGCGCCGGCGAAGATCTTCGGCCTGTTCCCGCGCAAGGGCACCATCGCCCCCGGCTCCGACGCGGACCTCGTCGTCTTCGACCCGCGGAAGAAGGTCCGCCTCTCGGTGAAGACGCTGCACATGAAGGTGGACTACAACCCGTACGAAGGACGCGAGGTCACCGGCGCGACCGACACCGTCATCTCGCGCGGCCGCGTCATCGTCGATGGCGGGAAGTTCACCGGGAAAGCGGGGGCGGGGGCCTTCGTGAAGAGGCTCTCGAGGATGTAGCGCTTCTTGGCGTCTCCGGCGGTGGACTGGGGGAGTTCGCCGGCCGTTTGACAACCGCCGTCTTCTTCCTCCAAAATGGAGGAAAAATGGAGGATACGCTCTGGTGGCGACGCTGAACATCAAGAACCTGCCCGACGGCCTCTACAGGAAACTCCAGGCGCGGGCGCGGCGCGAGCGCCGGTCCGTCGCGCAGGAGGTCACGCGCCTGCTGACCGAGGCGCTCGACAAGCCGAAGCCGTTGTCGATCCTCGATCTGCAGGGCCTTGGCAAGGAGCACTGGCAGGGCATCGATGCGGCAACCCATGTCCGTCAAGAACGCGGATCATGGGACTGATCGACGAGGTCGGGAAGGACGTCGCGATCGATACGGCGGTCTTCATCTACTTCATAGAAGAGCACCCGGCCTTTCTCCCAATCGTCGCGCCCCTCTTTCACGATGCCGACCAGGGCAGCCGGACCCTTGTCACGTCTGCGCTCACGCTGCTGGAGGTCCTCGTCGTACCCTACCGTGGCGGCGACAGGCTGCTTGCGGAGCGATACGAGGCGCTGCTGGTGGGCAGCCGGGGAATTCGGATTGTCGATCTCACCCGCGACCAGCTGCGGGCTGCCGCCCAGCTCCGGGCGGCAACCGGCGTCAAGGCGCCGGACGCGCTGCAGCTCGTCGCAGCGCTGTCCATGAACTGCACCACGTTCGTGACCAACGACCGCCGGCTGCCACCCGTTCCGGGCCTTCGCGTCATTCAGCTCGCCAGTTACGCCGCCTGAAGCGTGGCGCGGCGCTCGCCACGTGTGCTGGTGCCGTCAACGAGCGCAGAATGCCGGCCTTACGTCGTTGTTTCAGGGGGCTTCGGGGGGAGGAGGACGTATGACGTTGTGGAAATCAGCGCTCGTGTTCGCCATGGGTTGCGTGCTGCTCGTCGCGGCGCCGGCGCGCGCGCAATCGTCACAGACCGGCACGCCGCAGGGCATGCCGCCGATGCCCAAGCCCGGCGCCGAGCACGAGCTGCTCAAGGAGGACGCCGGCACCTGGGACGCCGTCGTCGAGACCTACATGCAGCCCGGTGCGCCTCCGGCCACGTCCAAGGGTGTCGAAGTCAACACGATCGGGTGCGGCGGGCTGTGCCTGATCACGGACTTCAAGGGCGAGGTGATGCCCGGCGCGGCGTTCCACGGCCACGGCATGTCCGCGTGGGATCCGGCGAAGAAGAAGTACGTGGGGAGCTGGACCGATTCGATGTCGACCGGCATCTCGAACGGCCGTCCCCAATAGTTTGGAGCGCTCGATGCCCTCACGCGTTCTGTTGTGCGCCGCGGCGCTTGCCGCGGTCGTCGTGCTGCAGGAATCAGCCTGGCTCGTTGCCCAGGGGCCGCCGGCCCTCCGCTGGTTCAAGGGAAACACCCACACGCACACGCTGAACAGCGACGGCGACAGCACGCCCGAGGAGGTCGTGCGGTGGTATCGCGAGCACGGATATCAATTCCTCGTGCTGACCGACCACAACTACCTGACCCGGGTCGATGCCCTCAACGCGCTGGTGGGCGCTCCCGGCCAGTTCATCGTCGTCGGCGGAGAAGAGGTCACGGATCGGGCCGGCGATAAACCGATCCACGTCAACGGCCTGAACGTCGAGCGGTTCGTCGAGCCTCAAGGGGGCAAGACTGTTGTGGAAACGGTGCAGCGCAATGTGAACGCGGTCCGGGACGCGCGAGGGGTGCCGCACATCAACCATCCAAATTTTGGCTGGGCGATCGGCCCCGACGAGCTGGTGCAGGTCCGGAACTACCGCCTGTTCGAGATCTTCAACGGACACCCGCTGGTCAACAACGAGGGTGGCGGGGGACTTCCCGGCCTCGAAGAGGTCTGGGACCGCATCCTGTCGAGCGGGCAGCTCGTCTACGGCATCGCGGTGGACGATGCGCACAACTTCAAGCGGCCGTGGGACCGCATGGCGGCGCTCCCCGGCCGGGGCTGGGTCATGGTGCGCGCGCGCGAGCTGACCGCCGGCAACGTGCTGAACGCGCTGGAACGCGGCGAGTTCTACGCGTCCACCGGCGTCGTGCTGCGCGATTACACGGTCGACGAGCGGCGGATGACCATCGTGATCGACGGGCAGGCCATGGCGAAGTACCGCGTGCTGTTCGTCGGGCGCGGAGGCCGCGTGCTGAAGGAGGCGATTGCGAGCCCGGCGACCTACGACTTCGCGGGAGGCGAAGGCTACGTCCGCGCGAAGATCATGGACTCGAACGGCAACGTGGCGTGGACGCAGCCTGTCGTCAGGCCCTGACCTTCGGGCGCCAGGCGTGCAGCGCCAGCATCACGAGACATCCCGCGAGCGGAACCAGCAGTCCGGTTCTGAGGCTGCCGGTGGCGGTCGACCATGCGCCCACCAGCCAGGGCACGACCGCGCCGCCGAGGCCGGCGAACACGAACGCGATTGCGGCGGCGCGGGCGCTCGCCCCACCGAACTCCCGCGAAAGCTGTGCGATCGTCGTTGGGAACACGGCGGCCAGGCCGAAACCGCACAGCGCCGTGCTGAAGGCGATGGCGGCAAGATCCGCGGCGCGGAGCAGGAGCACGGTGCCGATCGCCGCCAGCAACAGCCAGCACAGGATCAACGCCGTCTCGCTTGCGTGCCGGAGCGAGTAGGGTGCGACGGCACGGCCGAGCATCAACGCCCCCCAGAACAGCGTGGACATCGACAGTGACGCCGCGGAGGACTCCACCCGGTGCGCGTAGACCGCCACCCACCCGGCCAGTGCGTTCTCGGTACCGACGTAGACGAAGAAGAGCACCGCGAACGCGATGAACGCGGTCGACCGCCAGTACACCGGCTGCGTGGCGGCGCCGCGCGCGCCCCGGGGCGGCGGCTGGAGACTCGCCGCGCCTTCAACTCGGGCCCGCATTGACGCCGCGCAGGCGATTGCCGCCGCGACGAGCGCGGCCGAAAGGCCGAAGAAGAACAGGTCCGTGCGCCCTCGCGCCGCCATCCACGCGAAAACAGGAGGAGACACGACCGCGCCGGCGGCCCACGCCAGGTTCAGGATGTTGAGGGCCGCGCTCCTCGGTCCGGGAGCCGATTCAGCGACGTACAGGTTCGTGGCCGGAATCGTGATCCCCAGCCCCACGCCGTAGCTGCCGACAAGCAGCAGCGCCCCTGGCCACGCGGCGAGGGGAAGCCCTCCGGTTCCTGCCGACATCAGCGCGAGGCCGAGCGTGACGGCGGCGCTGAATCCGGCTCGCTGGACGAGCGCGCCTGAGACCGCGGTGCCCGCGATCGAACCGGCAAACTGCGCCGCAAAGAGGGCGCCCGCCGCGGTGTCGTCGAGCGACCACGAGGCGCTCACCACCGGCAGGATCGGTCCAAGCAGCGTCGTCAGCGTGCCCGTCAGAACAAACGCGGCGTGCGCGGCGGCAAGCGGCATGGCCGCGCTCCTGCTGATCATCGCGCGCCGATTGTAGATCCGCCGCGCGGTGGACCGCTGGCCTCTGGCCCTGCCGCTGTGGGACACTTGACATCGTGGCCCGACGCACTGCGAATGGATCGAGGCGCCGGCTCGAGACGTCACGGGCACAGCCCGTGACCCTCAGGACGCTCGCCGACTATCTTGGACTGTCTCCCGCCACGATATCGATCGTCATCAATCGGGCGCCTGCGGCGAAGTCCATTCCGCACCGCACGCACGAACGGATTCTCGCCGCGGCGCGCCGCCTCAACTACCGCCCGAACACCCTCGCGCGGTCGCTCCAGCGGCGGCGAAGCTTCACCGTGGGCGTCCTGGTCCCCGAGATCAGCGAGGGTTACTCCGCGACGGTGATGGGAGGCATCGAGGACTACCTGCTCCAGGAGGGTTACCTGTACTTCGTGGCCAGCCACCGTCACCGCGCCGATCTCATCGCCGAGTATCCGCGGCTGCTCCTCGACCGCGCGGTCGAGGGACTGATCGCAGTGGACACCCCGGGCGTGCACAATCTGCCGGTGCCGGTCGTGGCGGTCTCCGGTCACGATCGCGCGAAGGGCGTCACGAACATCGAGTTGAACCACGCGAGGGCCGCGCGGCTGGCGCTCGAGCATCTCGCGTCGCTCGGACACCGGCGGCTCGCCGTGATCAAAGGGCAGGAATTCAGCTCGGACACCGAGACGCGCTGGCGTTCGATTCACGCGGCATCAAAGGCGCTCTGCCTCCCGATCCACCCGCGCCTCGTCGTCCAGCTCCAGGGGGATCTCCCCTCGCCCGAACTGGGATATCGCGTCACCGTCGACTTGCTCGCCCGGCGCGAGCCTTTCACGGCCCTCTTCGCGTTCAACGACATCGCGGCCATCGGCGCCATACGGGCGCTTCGCGAGGCGGGCCTGAACGTTCCCGAAGACGTGTCGGTCGTCGGGTTCGACGATGTGCAGAGCGCGGCGTATCAGCAGCCGGCGCTCACGACCGTGCGGCAGCCGCTGCGCGAGATGGGGGAGCTCGCCGCGCAGACGCTGCTGGCGCGCCTCGCCCGTCCGTCTGCCGGCAGCTCGGACACATCCATCCGGGTGGAACCCGTTCTCGTCGTACGCGGATCGAGCGGGCCCGCGCCCATCCAGCCCAGCTTGTAGCCCGGCACTGCCGCCTGCCTCACCTTGACAACTTCCGCCGGACGGGTGTAAACGGTTCGGCTAGTGAAACGTTTTAGTAGGGGCACACCCCCGCCAGGCGCCAAGGAGGCTCCCATGTGTCGTTCGACGGAAGCGAGACGTCCGGCGGTGTGGATGCTTGCACTGGCTCTCGCGTGGCTCGCGCTTCCAACCGCCGCGGGCGCCCAGGTGTCCACGGCCACGATTCAGGGCACCGTGTCGGATGACGCCGGAGTGCTCCCCGGCGCGAGCGTCGTGGCGCGGCACGTGCAGAGCGGATTCACGCACGAGACCGCGACCGCCGAGGACGGCACGTTCACGCTGGCCGGCCTTCGGCCGGGCCAATACCGGCTCACCGTTGCGTTCGCCCAGTACAAGCCCGAGGCGAAGACGGTGGAAGTGCTCGTCGGCCAGACGGTCACGGTGTACTTCCGCGTCACGCCTGATGTCATCTACACCGAAGACGTCACCGTCGTCGGCGAGACCCGTCTGGTGGATACGCGAAAGTCGGAGGTGACGACCAACGTCACCCGCGAGCAGATCCAGCACCTCCCCCAGAACAGCCGCAACTTCCTGAACTTCGCGGCGCTCGCGCCGGGCGTCCGCGTGTCGGACAACGAAACCCGGAAAGAGTTCTCGGCCGGCGCGCTGCCGTCGCAGAACGTCAACGTGTTCATCGACGGCGTGAGCTTCAAGAACGACGTGATCGACGGCGGCGTGGTCGGCCAGGACGCGAGCCGCGGCAACCCGTTCCCGCAGAACGCCGTGCAGGAGTTCCAGGTGCTCACGCAGAATTTCAAGGCCGAGTACGAGAAGGCGGCGAGCGCCATCATCACGGCGGTGACCAAGAGCGGCGGCAATCGCTACTCGGGCGAAGTGTTCGGCTTCTACCAGGACAAGGGCCTGGTGGAGAATGAAACGGTCGTGCGGGACGCCGCGGGGCTGCTCGTGAAAGGCAAGACCACGCCGAAGCCCACGTTCGAGCGGTGGCAGTGGGGCGCGTCGGTCGGCGGCCCCATCGTGCAGGACAAGGTGCAGTTCTTCGGGTCCTACGAGGAGAACCGGCAGGATCGCGACAGCACGGTGATCGCGGGGACGGTGTCGAACGCGCCGCCGGCGCTCGTCGAGCGCCTGCGCACGTTCGAGGGCACGTTCACCAGCCCGTTTCGCGAAAAGCTTCTGTTCGGCAAGGTCTCGATGCAGCCGGCGTCCGCCCAGCAGCTCGAAGTGACGTACAACTGGCGCGACGAGACCGATATCCGCGGCTTCGGCGGCCGCACCAGCTTCGAGTCGGCGGAGAACGTGCGGAACCGCGTGGACTCGGTGCAGGGCAAGTGGCAGCTCGCGGCCACCTCGTTCCTCAACGAGACGTACGTGTCGTACCAGCGCTATCGCTGGAACCCCACGGCGGAA
The DNA here is from genome assembly GCA_016184105.1 of Acidobacteriota bacterium. Lineage (NCBI taxonomy): Bacteria > Pseudomonadati > Acidobacteriota > Acidobacteriota bacterium. The sequence goes on along the minus strand of JACPDI010000010.1, from coordinate 69,985 downwards.
AACCCCGGCATCATCGGCCAGAACTACGACGGGCTGCTCAGGATCGGCGGCCGTGACACCGACCAGCACATCGTGCAGCAGCGCATCTCGCTCAGGAACGACTACTCCCGGTTCTCGAAGTGGCGGGGCAATCACACGGTGAAGGGCGGCGGCGTGCTGAGCTACGTCGATTACGACGTGAGCAAGCTGTTCGCCGGCAATCCGATCTTCACCTACGCCGGCAGCATCAGCTGGGACTTCCCGGCGCGCGCGCAGTTTGGCGTGGGCGACCCGGACCTGAGCGCCACCAACTCGCAGCTCGGGTTTTTCGCGCAGGACGACTGGGCCGCGACCAGCCGACTCACGCTCAACCTGGGCCTGCGGTGGGACTACGAGTCCGACATGCTGAACAACGACTACGTGACGCCCGACAACGTGCGCGAGGCAACCGCGTCGTTCGTGGACGGCGGCGCGTACTTCACCGACGGCGACGATCGCCCGCCGTACTACGGCATGTGGCAGCCGCGCCTCGGATTTTCGTACGACATGTCCGGCGACGGCCAGACGATCGCCTTTGGCGGGTGGGGACGCTACTTCGATCGCGTGCTCTACAACTCCACGCTCGACGAGCGGTTCCGGCTGCAGTACGCCGTCCGCACGTTCCAGTTCTCCGCCGCGGGCGGGATTCGCGACGGGGTCGACACGATCCCGTGGGATCCCTCGTTCCTGAGCGTTCAGGGACTGCAGACGCTCATCGCCAGGGGGCGCGCGCCGAACCCCGAAGTGTTTCTCATCGCGAACGACACGAAGCCGCCGGTGTCGGACCAGTGGTCGCTCGGCGTGCGCCACAGCTTCGGCGGGATCGTCACGTCGGTCACCTACTCGGGCATGCGCAGCCGGAACCTGTTCACGTTCCTGTTTGGAAACCGGCGGCCGGACGGCACGTGCTGCCAGCCGGTGCCCGGGTTCTCGAACATCCTCAGGTCGGATCTCGAGGGCCGGAAGTCGTGGTACGACGGTCTCTACGTGCAGGCCGATCGACCCTACGGGATCGGCGGCACGCGCTACGGGTTCAGCGTGACCTACACGCTCGGGAAAGCCGAGAAGACCGGCGGAGACCTGTTCAGCCTCGACTTCCCGACGGCGGCGGACTACCCGCGGCATCCGATCGACAACGACGAGCGGCATCGCCTCGTCGTGACGGGGATCGTCGGGCTGCCATGGGATTTCATCGCGAGCACGTTCATCACGCTGGGCTCGGGGACGCCGTATACGATCGTGGACGAGTCGCTTGGCAACGCGGTGGATCTCAGGCGCGTGCGCCGCAACGAGGGACGCCCGGAACAGTTCGACTTCATCGTTCCCAACGCCTGGGCGTTTCGAAGCGTCGACCTGCAGGTGGAAAGAGCCTTCCGGTTCGCGGAGAGGCACGCCGTTTCCGTCATCTTCCAGGGCTTCAACATCTTCAGCTTCGACAACTTCACCGGGTACGAGGGGTTCATCCCGACGCTGCCGGCCACGAACCCGAACTTCGGGCGTCCCAGCAGCCTGATCGATCCCGGTCGCCGGCTCCAGCTCGGCGTTCGTTACGGCTTCTAACGCCACGAAACGGCGCGGCGTATGAAACCTCATCCGCTCCCGCTCGCGGCGGGCGCGATCGCGGTCGCCCTCGCCGCCTCCCCGCTGCTCGATGCGCAGCCCGCGGGCCTCGAGCGCCGCATCGACGATCTCCTCGCGCAGATGACGATCGAGGAGAAGCTCGGCCAGCTTCAGCAGCTCGATGGCCATGCGGACGGGCGGTACCGGGAGGAACACCTCGAGCTCGCACGGAAAGGTCTGCTCGGATCGACCTTGAACGTCCGCGGCGCCGAGCAGGTAAACGCCCTGCAGCGCGCCGCGGTGGAAGGCTCGCGGCTGAGGATTCCCCTCATCTTCGCCTTCGACGTGATCCACGGGTATCGAACGGTCTTTCCCATTCCCCTGGGCGAGGCTGCCACGTGGGATCCCGCGGCAGCGGAGCGATCGGCGGCGATCGCGGCGGCGGAAAGCCGCGCCGTCGGGCTCCACTGGACGTTCGCGCCGATGGTGGACGTCGCACGGGACGCACGATGGGGGCGCGTCGCGGAAGGCGCGGGCGAAGATCCGTTCCTGGGCGCCGCCTTCGCGCGCGCACGCGTGCGCGGTTTCCAGGGAGACGACTACAGCCGGCCCGATCGCGTGGTCGCCTGCGCGAAACACTGGGTGGCCTACGGGGCGGCGGAGGCCGGCCGCGACTACAACACCGTCGACATGTCCGAGAGGACGCTCCGCACGGTGTACTTTCCGCCGTTCCAGGCGGCGGTGGACGCCGGGGTCGGTACGTTCATGAGCGCGTTCAACGATCTGAACGGCGTGCCGACATCCGCCAACCCGTTCACGCTCACGCAGGTGCTCAGGAAGGAGTGGGGATTCGACGGCCTCGTGGTGTCCGATTACCGCTCCGTCGTGGAGTTGATCAACCACGGGCTGGCCGCAGACGAGGCGGACGCGGCGCGCCAGGCGCTGGCAGCCGGCGTGGACGTGGAAATGGTCAGCCGCTCGTACGTGAGCCACGGCGTGCGGCTGGTGAGGGAGGGGCGGCTCCCCGTGGCCGCGCTGGACGAAGCCGTGCGCCGCGTTCTGCGCATCAAGTTGCGCGCGGGCGTGTTCGATCGGCCGTACGCCGACCCGGCCCGCGAAAAGGTCACGATCGGCAAACCGGAATTCCGCGCCGCGGCCCGCGAGATAGCCGCCCGCTCGATGGTCCTCCTCAAGAACGACCGTGCCGTCCTGCCGCTCTCGCCCTCACTCGGCACGATCGCGGTGATCGGGCCGCTTGCCGATAACCGCCACGACATGATGGGCAATTGGACGGGCGACGGCAGGGAGGAGGATGTCGTGACGGTCCTCGAGGGCATCAAGGCCGCGGCGAGCGCCGCCACGAAGGTCGTGTACGAGCAGGGCGTGGCGCTTGACGTCAAGAACTTGATGGCGGCGGCGCAGGAGAGCGATGGATCCGATCGCGCTGGAATCGAACGCGCCGTGCAGGCCGCGCGAAGCGCCGACGCGGTGGTACTTGTGATAGGGGAAACTGGCGCGATGAGCGGCGAGGCCTCCTCCCGCACGTCGCTCGATCTCCCCGGCCGGCAGCTCGAGCTTGCGCAGGCCCTCACCGCGACGGGCAGGCCGACGGCCGTCGTGCTCATGAACGGCCGGCCGCTGACGATTCCCTGGCTGGCCGACCACGCGCCGGCGGTCCTCGAGGCGTGGTTTCCGGGCACTGAGGCGGGACACGCCGTCGCAGACGTGCTGTTCGGCAAGGTCAATCCCGGCGGCAAGCTGCCGATCACGTTTCCGCGTGCAGTCGGGCAGGTGCCGATCTACTACAACCACAAGAGCACGGGGCGCCCGCCGGATGACAAAGACAGGTACACCTCGAAGTATCTCGACGTCCCGTGGACGCCGCTCTTCCCGTTCGGCCACGGCCTCAGCTACACGGAGTTCAAGCTCGGGAGCCTGCGTCTCGGGGCCGCGCGCATTCCGCCGAACGGTGGCATCGACGTGTCGGTCGACGTCACCAACGGCGGATCGCGCGAAGGCGACGAGGTCGTACAGCTGTACGTTCAGGATGTGGTCGCAAGCCTCACGCGTCCCGTGCAGGAGCTGAGGGGCTTTCAGCGTGTCACGTTGGAGCCCGGCGAGACGCGACAGGTGAGGTTCAGTCTTGGTCCCAGGGAACTCGGCTTCTACGACCGCGACATGAAGTGGATCGTCGAGCCGGGCGCGTTCCGCGTGCGCGTCAGCAACAGCTCGGTGGGCGGGCTGACGGGTACCTTCGAGGTGAGATAGCCCGTGAGCCGCGCAAGATCGCTCGTCACCCTGCTCGTCACCCTGTGCTTCGGCTCGGCGGCGGTCGCGGGATGCGCGGGCGGGCGTCCCTCGGCGCCCGCGCCGGCTGCCCAACGCGGCACCGCGCCAATGCCGCTGTCGGCCGCAGACGAGGCGCTCCTCGAGGATCTCTCGAAGCGCTCGTTCATGTTCTTCTGGGAGCAGGCCGATCCCTCCACGGGAATCGTGCGAGACCGCTCGCGCACCGACGGCTCTCCGGTGGACGGACGCGCGAGGGACGTGGGCAGCATTGCCTCCGTGGGGTTCGGGCTGTCCGGCCTCTGCATTGCCGCCGAGCGCGGCTGGCTTCCCCGCCGGCAGGCGATCGATCGCGTCCGGACGACGCTCCGGTTCTTTGCCGAGCGCATGGAGCATCACCGGGGCTGGTTCTACCACTTCGTGAACCTGCGAACGGGGGCGCGCGAATGGAAGAGCGAGCTGTCCTCGATCGACACGGCGCTGCTCGTCGCCGGCGCGCTCACCGTGCGGCAGTGCTTCGCTGATGACGCGGAGATCCCGCGGCTTGCCGAGACGATCTATCGCCGCATCGACTTTCCGTGGATGCTGGCGGGAGACCCGCTGCTCCTCTCCATGGGCTGGAAGCCGGAGAGCGGGTTCGTCAAGGCACGATGGGATCACTACTGCGAGCTGATGGTTCTGTACCTGCTGGGCATCGGCTCGCCGACCCACCCCCTTCCCGCCGAGTCCTGGCTCGCCTGGCGACGCCCGGCGATCACGTTCGGCGAATACTCGTACATCGGCGGGCCGCCCCCGCTGTTCGTCCACCAGTTCGCGCACGCGTGGGTGGACTTCCGCGGCTGGCGCGAGCGGCAGGCGCCGCACATCGACTGGTTCGAGAACTCCGTGACGGCCACGCGCGCGCACAAGGCGTTCTGCCTGCGGGTGTCGGACGAGTTTCCCGGCTACACGGAGCACGTGTGGGGCCTCACGGCGTCCGACAGCCGGAAGGGCTATGTGGCGTGGGGTGGACCGCCGCGCCACAAGGCGATCGACGGCAGCGTCGTCCCGTGCGCGGCGGCGGGTTCCCTGATGTTCACGCCCGACATCACGCTGCCCGTCATGCGCGAGCTGCGCGAGCGCTTTGGCGACCGCATCTACGGGCGCTACGGCTTCGCCGATGCGTTCCACCCGACGGACGGATGGGTGAACCCGGACGTCATCGGCATCGACGTCGGGATCACCCTCCTGAGCGCGGAAAACCTGCGCACCGGGAATGTCTGGCGCTGGTTCATGCAGAATGGCGAGATTCCAGCGGCCATGCGGCGCGCGGGCCTGGAGCGGACGGCCGGCGCCCCGCCGCTGATCTCTCCCGTTGGCTCACGACCGCCAACGCAGTAGCGTATGCGTTGGAGACCCGGGCCCTGGCCCGGTGCGACGCGCAGGGAGGAGTCATGCTGAGAGAATTCCGGGAGTTCGTGTCGCGCGGCAACGTGCTCGATCTTGCCGTGGCGGTCATCATCGGCGCGGCGTTCGGCAGGATTGTGACGGCGCTCGTCGAGGGCGTGTTGATGCCGCCGATCGGGCTGGTCCTCGGCAACGTGGACTTCTCGAGCCTCTTCGTCGTCCTCGATCACAGCAAGGGTACGCCGGAATCGCTGGCGGCCGCGAAGACCGCGGGCGTGCCGGTCATCGCGTACGGCGCGTTCATCAACGAGATCGTGAACTTTCTGATCGTCGCCTTCGCGATTTTTCTTGTCGTGAAACAGGCGAACCGGCTCAAGCAGCCGGTGGCCCCGACCATGAAGGAATGCCCGAAGTGCCTGTCGGCCATTCCGCTCGCGGCGCGGCGCTGCTCCGCGTGCTGCGCCGACCTGTAGGCGCTACGGCTTTCGGAAGAGCGACAGGAACAGCGAAGCCGGCTGGCTCTCAGGCGACCACATCAGGACTGTCCTGACGTGCGTCAAGGCGGCTCCGGCCTCGCGTTCCACCACCTCCGGCGGCACGCCGTGGCCGTTCCGGTTCGCGGGAACGCCGCGGGGGACCTCCGAGTTCGGCCTCGGCGGGAAGTCGACGATCGCGAGCCTGCCCCCCGGTTTCAGCGACGCGGCGACGCTGCGAATGATGTCCTCGGGGCGCGTGAGGTGGTGATACACGTCGCGGATCAGGATGGCGTCGCAGCAGGCGGCCGGCAGATTCGCGGCGTCTTCCGACGCCTCCACGACAGTCACGTTCGTCAGCCGCTCACGTTGCACCATCTCGCGCAGCGCCGCGAGCTGGGCGGCACCCACTTCGGTGGCGTACACGCGCCCGCCCGGGCCGGCGACCGTCGACAGCCGCGCCGTCCATGCGCCGAAGCCCGCGCCCACGTCCGCGACGGTCACGCCCGGCTTCAATTCCAGCAGCTCCACGAGCCGCGGAACCTCGATCTCTGCGGACTTCAGCTGCGCGTCGGTCAGCGCGGTCTGCTGCGCTCGGGCGGGAAGCGCGAGGCAGGCGACTGCCGCGGCGGTGGCCATGGCGGGGATGACGCGGGTGGCGAAGGGCTTCATGGCGCGCAAGTATACCTGCTCCGCGATCAGCCCCGGTAGCGATCAATCTGCTCGTAGGGAATCTCGCGAAACGGCGGCAGCCCCGCCGCCTTGATAATGGTCATGAGGCCTTGTCGATCGTGGAACTCCATGCCGTCGCGGTTGATGATGACGGTGTCGGGGTATAACGGCGCGAGCCGGCGGAACTCGCCGTCGATCAAGCGGAACCGCCGGACCATGTTGTCGGCGGCTTCATGTGGACGGTTCCGCTGGCGGATGTGCTTGTCGATCGTGTCCGTGCTCGACGTGAGCACGATGGTCCGGTCGGGGCGCCACGCCTCGCCGATGGCGAGCACCTTGCGCAGCTCCGCGTGGTGCTCCGGCGGGTACTCCGCGATGTGCGCCTCGAGCGTGATGCGCGCCCCTTCGAAGAAGATCACCCTGTCCGGCGCGTCGTGCGTCGCCGCGTCGCGGTAGTTCGCGTCGTACAACCTCGCGAAGTAGGCGGTGACGCCCACCGCATTCAGGCCCGCCCCGATGTCGGCGAGCACGCGCGGCTCCCAGACCCCTTTTTCTCCCTCGCCGTACGACCCGTTGTGATACAGGTCGCCGAGCTGCCGCACGAGGGTGCTCTTGCCGATTCCCGGTCCGCCGACGATCGCCACGCGCATCGATTACTTCGACACCGGATTGCCGTCGACATCCAGCAGCACGATGTCCCCGAGCTTCAGCTCGCGAAGCGGCCCGTCGACCTTCGCCCGGTCGCCGACCAGCAGCATCGCGGACGCGTCCGGCCGGACGTATTGCTTCGTGGCCGCCTCGATCTGCGCGGGCGTCACGGCGTTGGTGGCGTCGTACTCGCGCTGCAGTTCGGTCATCGGCAGCCCCAGCGTCCACAGCGTGGCGATCTGGCCGGCGACGCGCGACAGCGATTCGAACTGCTGCGCGTAGCCACGCACGCGACGCGTCTTCGCATGCGCGAGTTCCTCGGCCGTGATCGGGCGGTTGCCGGCGAGGTCCTTCAGCTCTTTCTGGAACTCCACCACCGAGGGGGCGGTCTTGTCCGTCTGCACCCCGCCGCTCGCCGTCCAGCTGCCACCGCTCGAGAGCGGGCTGAAGTTCGAGAACACGCCGTACGAGTACCCCTTGTCCTCGCGCAGGTTCAGGTTGAGGCGCGTCCCGAAACCGCCGCCGCCCCAGACCGCGTCCACCAGCGACAGCGCGTCGTAGTCGGGCGACCTGCGCGGGATGCCCGGCAGCCACTGCGCGACGACGGTCTGGGCAGATTCGGGGCGGTCGACGAAATACATCCGGCCGCTCTGCGCCGGCGCGGGTGCGGGAATGCGAATGGCGGGCGCGGCGCCGCCGGCCCAGCTCCCGAAATGCTGCCTGGCCAGCTCGGTCGCCTGCGCAAGCGTCACATCGCCGGCAAAAATCAGCGCGGTCGAGCCCGGCTTCCAGCGCGCCGCGTGGAAGGCGGCGAGGTCGGCGCGCGTCAACGGCTCGATCGTGCGCTTCAGCCCCTGGACCGGTCGGCCGTACGGATGATCGGCACCGAACGCCAGCATCGGCGCGAGGCGTCCCGCAACCGCGTTGGGGTTGCGGTCCTGCTGGGCAAGGGCGTCGAGCAGCCGCTTCTTCTCGCGCGCGACCTCCGCTTCGGGAAATGTCGGGTTCTGCACCGCGTCGGCGACGATCGCGAGGGCAGGCGCGAGGTTGCGCGACAGCACGTCGATGCCGAGCCGCGCGCTCTCGCGTCCCACCGATCCGGTCAGCGTCGTGCCGAGCGCGCCGAGCGCGTCCTCAATCTCCAGCGCCTTGCGCGTCTTCGTCCCCATGTCGATGTTCGTGAGCGTGAGCTGCGCGGTGCCCGCCTTGCCGGCGGGGTCGGCCACGGCCCCCGCGCGCGTGACCAGCGAGAAGGTGACCTTTGGCAAATCGCGGCGCTCGACGACGAGGATCTCGAGGCCGTTGGGCAGCGTCGTGGTCTGCACGACAGGTGCCGTGAAGGGCCGGTCGGTCCCGAGCGGCGGCATCTTGGACCGATCCACCGCGGAGGTCGCCGGCCGCTGCGACTGCTCGGGATGGAACCGCACGACCGCGCGGTTCGGCGTGTCGATCCAGCGCGCGACCGCCAGCCGCAGCGAATCCGCCGTGACGTTCCGATACCGGGTGATGTCCGCCTCGATCTTGCCCGGATCGCCGAGGAACGTCTGATATTGGTTGAGCACGTCGGCCTTGCCGCCGAAGCCGCCGATGCGCTCGAGGCCGGAGATGAACTCAGACTCCTGCTTCGTCCTGGCGCGATCGAGCTCCGCCGCGGCCGGCCCTTCCTTCGCGAGCCGCGCGACCTCCTGCTCGATGATCTGCTCGATTTCAGCGAGCGATGCGCCGGGCCGCGCGGTGGCAAACACGACAAAGAGCCCGGCGATCTCGCCGCTGATGTTGAAGGCGCTGACGCCGGACGCGAGCTGCCGATCGTACACGAGCGACTTGTTCAGGCGCGACGAGAGACCGTCGGCGAGCACGCGGGCCGCCAGATCCATCTCCGCTTCGTCTTTTCCGAAGTACTCCGGCGTCGGCCACCCGACATACACGCGCTCGAGCGAGACGCGGTCCTTCACCTCGAAGACCCTGGGGCTCTCGAGCCGGGGGACCCAGCGCGCGGGACGATCGAGCGCCGGACCCGGAGGCAGATCGCCGAAATACTTCTGCACGAGCGCCTTCGCTTCGGCCGGATCGAAATCCCCCGCGATGGCGAGCGACAGGTTGTTCGGGGCGTAGTACCGCCGGAAAAAGTCCTTCACGTCGTCCAGCGCCGCGGCGGAGAGGTCCTCCTGGCTTCCGATGACGGGCCATGAATAAGGATGGCCCTCCGGGAATACCGCCTCCGTCAGCATCGGATACCACCGTCCGTACGGCTGGTTCTCGTAGCTCTGCCTGCGCTCGTTCTTCACGACGTCGCGCTGGTTGTCCAGTTTCTTCTGGTCCGTCACGTCGAGGAGCGTCGCCAGGCGATCGGACTCCAGCCACAGAAGCGCCTCGAGGTTCGCGGACGGCACGGTGGCGAAGTAGTTCGTGCGGTCCTGGCTGGTGGTGCCGTTGACGCCCCCTTCCCTGACGTTCGCGCCGGCCCGTTCCACGTGCGTGAAGTACTCGCCGGGAACGTTCTTGGACCCCTGGAACATCATGTGCTCGAACAGGTGCGCGAAGCCGGTGCGCCCCGCCCGCTCGTTTTTCGAACCCACGTGGAACCACTGGTTCACGTGGACAATCGGCAGCTTGCGATCGACGTGCAGGATGACCTGCAGGCCGTTCGGCAGCGTGAACGCCTCGAATTCGAGCTTCGGCATCGGCGCCCGCTCCGGCGCCTGGCTCATCAGCCCCACGGGGCCTGCCAGGAGCACCAGCGCGAGCGCGGCCGGCACAGAACGCAGTCGTGCCATGAATCACTCCCTCCAGCGATTGGACAAGACGAGATTCTATACGGCCGCCGGTCCGTCGTCGCGATCCGCGAGAGGCCGAGGGTTTCGGCCAGCGCGACGACGGCAGCGTCGACGAGACCAAGGCCTTGCTCACTTCCGAGCGGTCCGTCAGGCCGATTCATTCAGCAACTACACGGTTGCATTTGGAGCGACGCCTCGTCCACAATATGCAACCTGGAGGTTGTATATGGAAACGGTCACGGATCGCATCGAGAAACGCGTCGTGCTGCGAGCGGCGCGCTCGCGTGTCTGGCGCGCGCTCACCGACGCCAAGGAGTTCGGCGAGTGGTTCCGGGTCACGCTCGAAGCGCCGTTCGTGGAAGGGGCGACGGTCCGCGGGAACGTCACGCATCCGGGCTACGAGCACCTGACCATGGAAGTGCTGGTCGAACGAATCGAACCTCAGCGGTACTTGGCCTATCGCTGGCATCCCGCCGCCGTGGATCCGAGCGCCGACTACTCACACGAGCCCACGACGCTCGTCGAGTTCACGCTCGACGAGACCGCCGAGGGCACCGTGCTCACGATTGTCGAGTCCGGCTTCGACCGCATCCCGCTCGCCCGCCGCGCCGACGCGTTCCGGATGAACGAGGGAGGCTGGACGGAGCAGGCCCGGAACATCGAACGCCATGTCACGAGGCCGTAACGCCGCCACGGCGCTGAAGGATGCCGCACCGGTCTTTGCGGCGCTTGGTGAGACGACGCGGTTGAGACTCGTCGCCCGGTTGTGCCACGAGGGCCCGCTCTCGATCGCGCGGTTGAGCGAGGGAGCCGGCGTCACCCGCCAGGCGGTCACGAAGCACCTGCACACCCTGGCGGAAGCCGGCCTCGTGCACGGCACGCGCTCGGGACGCGAACGGATCTGGCAGCTCGAGCCGAAGCGCCTCGAGAACGCGCGACGCTGCCTCGATCAAATCTCCACCCAGTGGGACGCCGCGATCGACCGGCTGCGCGCCTTCGTGGAGGGGAAACCGTGAACCCAAAGCGACGGCCGGATCAGCCGAGGATGCCGTACGTGTACGCGCTCGGGTGCAGATCTCCGGCGTGAAACCGATCGTGGCGGAAGATGCCGATGTCGTAGCTGCGGCACTGTCCGTCCAGCACCAGCTCGGACACGATTCGGCCGACGGCCGGCGAGATCTTGAACCCGTGGCCGCTGAAGCCGACGGCGCAGAAAAACCCCGGCACGCTCGGGATCCGATCGATGACCGGCTGTGAATCGGGCGTGACGTCGTACAGCCCCGCCCATCCGCTTCGTGCCGTGCCCTCTTCCATAATCGGAAAGCGGCGGAGGAGGGCGGCGGCGGCGGCGACGACTTCGTCGTGCGTGGCAACGTCGACGTAGTTGTCCGCGTCCACGGCGCGGTGGTCGTCCTGAACGGAGCCCACCATCATGCCGGCCCGGCCGTCGGGCTTGAAGTACCAGCCGCCGATGAGATCCCCCCAGACCGGCGTCGGGTTGCGCCACGACGCCGGCCGTTCGGTCACGACCACCGCGTGCCGCGTGACGGTGATCGGAATCTCGACGCCCGCCAGTGCCGCAATCCTGGCGCCCCACGCTCCCGCCGCATTGATGACCGTTCCGGTGGCGATGTCCCCCTTGTCGGTCGCGACACCCGCCACCTTTCCGCCGTCAAGGCGGAGGCCGGTGACCGTCGTGCGCTTCAGGATCTCCACGCCCAGGCGCTTCGCCGCGTCGGCGAAGCTGTTGGCCGCCAGCGTCGGATCCGCGTAGCCGCCGTCGGGATCGTAGGCGCCGCAGGCGACGTCCTCGTCGAAGAGCTGCGGGTCGAGCGCCTTGAGTTCGCCAACCGAGAGCAGCGACTCCTGGATCCCGATGCGACGGTGCATCTCGACGGTGGAGGCCAGGACGGTTGCGTTCTCAGGTCCCGACAGGAAGACCACGCCGCACTGGACGAAGCCGGCGTCCCCGCCGGTCTCCTCGCGAAAGTGCTCGAACACGCGGACGCTGTCGCGCGCCATCGCCGCAAGGGTCTCGTGCGTGTAGTGCTGCCTGACCACGCCGCTCGACACGCCGGTCGGCCCCGACGCGACGTGTCCTTTCTCGACCAGGACGACGTTCCGGGTGCCGCGGCGCGCCAGGTGAAAGGCGATGCTGCACCCGTTGACCCCGCCACCCACGACGACAACTTCGGCTGTCTTGGCCATGCGCGCCTCCACCTTCCTCGAGCGACCGTACCGCCGGATGTCAGCAGATCCTACATCACGGGAGGACGCGGTTCGAGCGTCCGGGCGTGCGGGGCGGCCGCGCGCGCCGCGGCGGCATCCCGCGAGCCGCGGTCGGCTTCATCCACACGGATCAGCAGCCACAACAACGCGCTGGCGAGCCCCAGGATCGAGCCGGTCGCCAATGCGACCATCCATCCGAATCGCTCCACGAGAACCGGTACGATGAAGGTCGAGACCACACCCCCGAGGTTGCCCGCGGTATTCATGATGCCGCCCGCCGTACCCGCGTGAGCCCCGGAGATGTCGATGGCGCCCGACCAGAACGGGCCCTCGGTGGACATCAGAAACGCGACGCTGAGGGAGAGCGACGCGATGGCGAGCCCCGCATTCTGCGTGCGGGCTCCCCACGCCAGGAGGAGCGACGAGACGACGAGCCCGTTGATCGCCACGACGCGACGCCCGACGCGCGGCCCACGCCTCGAGGACAACACGTCACACACGCGGCCGGCGACAGGCACAACGACGAGCGCGGTGATCCAGGGAAGGCTCGAATAGACGCCGCTCCTCAGGATGCTGAGCTGCCGTTCGTCGACAAGATACAGATAGAACCAGAAGACGAAGATGAACAGCACGTAGCTGTCGAGGAAATAGCTCGCCGAGATGAGCAGCATGTTCCGGTTGCGGAACAGCGGCCAGTGGATCACGTGGCGCCGGGGGCCGCCACGCGCGACGCTGCCGCCGGCCGGCAGCTCCCGGCCCGCCGAGATGGCGCGCCGTTCCCGCTCGTTCACCGACGAATGATGCGCCGGGTCATCTCTCGCGTACCACCACCAGAGCGTCGCGATCAGGAATCCGAACACCGACGTGACGTAGAAGGACGCCCTCCAGCCGCTCGCGACCATCAACCGCGAGATGAGCGGAGGAATGAATGCCGATCCCAGCGCCATACCCGCAATGACGAGCGCGTTCGAGAACGCGCGCTCCGACGGGGGCACCCAAACCCCGATGGCGGAGGCGGCCACCGGGTAGGTCGCCGCCTCGGCGACACCGAGGAGAAACCGAACGCCGAGAAGCACGGCCAGCGTGGCCGCCGCCCCTCCAACGACACCAGGCAACGCCCCCGTCATGAGCGTCGTCAGCCCCCACAGGGCGGCCGCCGCGGTGAGGACGAGGCGCGGGCCGAACCGATCGCCCAGCGCGCCAGCCGGTACCTGGAAGATCGCGTAGCCGATCATGAAGGCGCTGAAGATGTGGCCCAGCTCGATCTGGCTCAGGTGCAGGTCGGCCCGCATGAACGCGGCGGCGATCGAGATGTTCGTGCGCAGCGCATAGCTGACGAGGCTGAACGCGGCCAGCAGCGCGACGATGCGCCATCGAACCGTCGTCGCGGGGCCGGGGTCTGGCGAGTCCGCCACAGGTCCTCCGAGCGATACCGTACACCACTTGCGGGATTGGCGTGAGCGACCGGCTCACTCGCAGCTAGGCAAGCCTGGCGTCCGGCGCGGCGCGTTCGTCGAGCGCCTCCGGCATGGCCGCCACGCCGCCGACGAGCTGCGCCAGGAGGGCGGCGACGATTGTCGCGACCGCGCGCACGGATGCCCTGTTTTCGCGGCCGTGCGGCAACTCGATGGCGAGTACACCCGCGCAGCCGCCCGGCGCCATCAAGGGCACGACCAGCGCGCCGCTCGCGTGCTCGCCGCCGTCAATCGAGCAGGTCTGAGCCGACCGGAACGCTGCGGCCGTCGCATTGTCCGCCTCGCGCCCGACGCCGGGTAAGTGCGCGAGCACCTTGGGCGAGTAGCCGTGTGCGAGCGCGGGTCTCAGCTCCCCGGCGCCCGCATCCCACACCCAGACGATGAGGCCGGTGGCTTCGAGAATTGTGCCGGCCTCCTGCAGCAGCGGCTGGACCTCGCTGGCGTGTTCAACTCGGCCAAGTTGGGTACACAGATGCGCGACCGCCAGCAGATCGAGGTCGGCCGACGGGGATTCCTGGGCGTCCATCACACCCGTTGTCCCGGCCGGGGCTGGCTCCGGAGCTGGATGCGCGGCAGCCGGAGCGCGTCGAAGCCGGGCCAGGGAGCCGATCGCCGTGCCGACGATGTAATGGAGCCGGGTCGGGGGACCGGCATTTCGTCCCGCGGTATCGGTCGTGGTGGCCAGCGCCGCGGAGATGTCGGCGGCTTCCGCCGGCTCAGGGTGAACCTCCACGAACTCGCGCAGCGCGACATCGGGATCCACGCCGATCGCCTGCGCGTACGCGCGAAGATACGCACGGCGAAAGATGCCTGAGGGCCAATGCGACAGGTCGTCGCGCTCCAGGGCTTCAAGCAACGCAACCTTTATCTTGGTCTGCTCGGCGATCGTGGCGAGCGCGATGTTGTGCGCTTCACGCTGCTGGCGCAAGCGAGCGCCGAAACTCTCACCCATGCGGAACACCTCTGCGACGTCCAGGACACGCGGACACAGGTCGCGGTGGGAACGTGATGGAAATCCGAATGGCTCACAGCCCGCGAGGGACAATCACCGCGCAGCCTCTGGCGAGGCGTCCCCGTGGCGGTGAGGGCCGGAAGACCTTTCGCGAGAGTAACAACATGTGCGCACCAGTTCAAGGGCGGAAACGCGCGCACGGTTGAGTTAACTCGCGTGGGGCGTCAGGTGACAGATAAGTGGGACAGTCACACTTTTCCCCTGTTTCGCGGAAAAGTGTGACTGTCCCACTTATCCGCTACCCCGTCATCTTCATCGTGCCGGAGAGCAACGAGTCGTAGGCCGCCAGATCGAAGATGCCATGTCCTGACAGGTTGAACAGAATGACCGTCCGCTCGCCGGATTCACGCGCGCGGCACGCGTGCCGCACGACGCTGTGGATGGCGTGCGCCGACTCGGGTGCCGGAATCGTTCCCTCGCACCGCGCGAAGGTCATCGCGCTTTCGAACACTTCTCCCTGCTCGTACGCCTCCGCCTCGATCAGCCCCGCCGCGAGCAGATGGCTGACGAGCGGCGCCGACCCGTGGTAGCGCAGACCCCCGGCGTGCACCGGCGTCGGGACGAAGCCGTGCCCGAGCGTGTGCATCATCATGAGCGGGGTCGTTCCCGCGGTGTCTCCGAAGTCGTACTCCCGCTTCCCTGCCGTGAGCGTCGGACACGCGGCGGGCTCGGCCGCGATCGCCCGCAGCCGCTTCCGCGAGCCAATCAACTTGTCCTTCAGAAACGGAAACACGAGCCCCGCGAAATTGCTGCCGCCGCCGTGGCAGGCGATCACGAGGTCCGGATACTCGCCGGCCAGCTCCATCTGCTTCTTCGCTTCCTGGCCGATGACCGTCTGATGAAGGAGCACGTGGTTGAGGACCGAACCCAGGGAGTACTTGGTGTCCTCGCGTTTGACCGCGTCCTCGATCGCCTCGGAGATCGCGATCCCGAGACTGCCGGGTGAGTCCGGAGACTCGGCCAGAATCCTGCGCCCCGCCTCCGTCAGGCGCGAGGGGCTCGCGACGACGTCGGCGCCGTAGGTCTTCATCATGATGCGCCGGTACGGCTTCTGCTCGTAGCTGATCTTCACCATGTAGACCATGCACTCGAGCCCCATCAGACGGCACGCGCAGGCAAGCGCGCTGCCCCACTGGCCCGCGCCGGTCTCCGTCGCGAGCCGCTTCACCCGTTCCTTCTTGTTCGCGTACGCCTGCACCAGCGCGGTGTTCAGCTTGTGGCTGCCGACCGGGCTGACATGTTCCGACTTGTAGTAAATGTGAGCCGGCGTATCGAGCGCCGCCTCGAACGCCTTCGCGCGAAACAGCGGGCTGGGGCGGTACAACCGATAGATCTCCCGCACCTCATCGGGGATCTCAATCGTCGGCGACTGCGAGACCTCCTGCGCGATCAGCTCCATCGGGAAGATCGGCGCCAGCATCTCCGGACCGATCGGCTCGCGCGTGCCGGGATTGAGCGGCGGCGGCAGCGGCGTCGGCAGATCCGGGACGATGTTGTAGAAGTGCGTGGGAATGTCTGATTCCGGCAGCGTGATTTTTGTGTCGATCATCGTCGCGTCACTCGGGTTGGGTTGCACAACCGTAGTGCCTGCTGCCGGAGCGTGTCAATGCGTCCAGAGCGACATAGTTCATCGCCCCGGGCTCTCGCTGGTGGTCGGGCGCACGCCCCAGCGTTCGCGCATGCGCGCCAGCATGCGTTCCCGGATTCGTTCCCGTTCCTCGGGCGTCATGGCTTCCCATCGACGGCGGTAGTGCGACCCGGATCCGCCGCGAAGTCCAAACCCGCCGAAGAGGATCCGGCACAGCGCCAGGAGCCCGAGCGCCTGCCAGAAGGTGATCTGCGGAAAGCCGAAGAGCGCCGGCAGCAGCCAGTTCCAGAGCTGCCGCACGATTTCAGTGCCGACGGCGATGAACGCCAGGAAACCCAGGATCGCCAGCGGGGCGATGCTGTTTGAAGCTGCGTCCTTCCAGCTCGTGCGCCACGAACACGTCGCGCTGCTCTCCTGGCAGTTCCTCCAGCGCCGCCTCGAGCTCGTCGAGACGGTCGCGGGGTCCGTGCCGGGCGCGTCCTTCATCTATATGCGTAGACGAACGAGGGAGCGGAATATTGTAAGGGCGCCGGTCCCGCCTCACGCGCCGCGCCGGCGCCGGCCGGTCCTCTCAAGGACAAGGCTGGGCAATCGCCGGGGCGGGCATCGGTTCGGCGACGCGACGCGCGAAGCGACGCAGGCACGCGGATCCGACCGGCGGCTCGGGATACCACGGCACCCACGCAACCCGCCGGGCGAGGCGCTCGCGGACTTCCGCCAGATACGGCGCTTCACGAACGCCGCGCTCACGAAGGACCGGATCGCTGATCGCTCCGCCGGCGAAACTCTGATTGACGACCCACGCAAATGGCTCGATGCCGGCTCTCCGGAGGTCCTCCTGCAACTGGGCCGCCTCGTGGACCGGGGTCGCCTCGGGCAAGGTGACGAGGAGCACCCTGGTGAACTGCGGATCGCGCAGGCGCGGGAGCAGGTGGCGCACCGCATCGGGCACGGCGGCGTGCGTGCGGGACACCTCGCGGTGGTAGGCTTCGGCGGCGTCGAGCAGCAGGAGCGTATGTCCCGTGGGGGCGGTATCCAGAACCACGAAGCCGTGTTCCCCCTCACCAACGGATCTGGCGAACGCACGAAACACGGCGATTTCCTCGGTGCAGGGCGAGCGGAGATCTTCCTCGAGCAGATCGCGCCCACGCGCATCAAGGCGAGGGGCCGCGGCAGCGATCACTTCGTCGGAATACGCCTTCGTCTCCGCGGCCGGATCGATGCGAGACACGCGAAGGCCGGGAAGAGCGTCACCGATCGTGTCCGCCACGTGGGCGGCGGGATCGGTCGTGCTCAGCAGGACCTCGTGACCTCGCGCGGCCAGCTCCACGGCGATCGCCGCGGCCGTCGTCGTCTTCCCGACACCCCCCTTGCCCATCGTGAGCACCACGCCGCGCCCGTCACGCTCGATGTCGTCAACCAGGACGCTGATCGGACCCGGGAGGTCCACCGGCACCTCCGGCGAGCCGATGCCTGCGGCTCCGTCGACAGGCGCCCTGAACACGCGCCGCAGTCCGTCGAGGCCGATGGGCGCCCATGACAACAGGGGCACGTCCGTCCTGGGCAGCGCGGCAAGCCGTTCCGGGAGTTCGAGCAGCGCGCCCCGGCCACGAGCCTCCAGCGCCCGAGCGACAAAATCGTCAGGGTCGTGGGCCGTGAAGACGCCATTGACGACAAGGCGCTGGTGAGCGACGCCGAGGTCCTTCAGCTCGCCGCTCGTTCGCATCGCTTCGGCCAGAGCCGACGCCTCCGGCCGGGTCACCAGAACGATGGTCGTGACGTCGGGGTTCGACAGGGCCGCGAGGCTTTCACGGTAAAGGGTGATCCTTCCCTGAAGGCCCGCCAGCGGCCCAAGGCACGACGTGCCGGTGGTATTCGTGTCGATGAATCCCGTCCAGGCGGCCGGCAGCTTCAGCAGGCGCAGCGTGTGACCCGTTGGCGCCGTGTCGAAGATGACGTGGTGGAAATCCGCGGTGGTCTTCGCGTCGGCGAGCAACGTGGTGAACTCGTCGAACGCGGCGATCTCCACGGTGCACGCGCCCGAGAGCTGCTCGTCGATTCGCGCGACGGCAGAGGCGGGCAGGAGGGCGCGGTACGGGCCCACGACGCGCTCGCGATAGTCGTGCGCGGCCGTTTCGGGGTCGATATTGAGCGCCGAGAGCCGTGCCACGCCCGGCACCTCCGTCGGACGGGTCGAGAGCCGGACCCCAAGCACTTCATCCAGGTTTGAAGCGGGATCGGTGGAGACCAGGAGCACGCGCCGGCCGCCGTCGGCAAGCGCCACGGCCGTCGCGCAGGCAAGCGACGTCTTGCCGACGCCACCCTTCCCGGTGAAAAACATCACGCGCGTCGCAGTGAACGGGAGGAGCGCCATCAGCAGCAGCCGGAGCCGGGTGTGCAGCATCCGCCCGACGACACTCGAACCAGCGGCTTCGTGCGTGAGGCCGACGGCGTCAGTCCAGACAAGCGTGCCAGTTCGTCTCTGCGTGGATAGGTCCCGCGTCCGACGATTTCGCCATTGACGAGCACGAGCGGGAGACACGCGTCCCCGTCGCGTTGCAGCGCCTGCTGCACGAGGGGATTGGTTACGAACGCCTGCGGCTCCTGGGCGAGGTTGTGGCGCGTCACGCTCACGCCTTGAGACGTCAGCCAGTCCACGTCCGCGGCAAACGCAGCGAGCAGCGGATCGACCTCGGGTCCACAGACGCCGCTCGAGCAACACATCGGAGGGTCAAAAACATCGATCCGGGTCATCTCTGAATTCCTCACACCGCCTTGAGCAGTGCCTTGAGCCGTTTCAACGCGGACGGGACGATGCAGTAGCTGACGCGCGGGCCGCTCTCGTTGGCCCGGATCAGGCCGACGCTTCGGAGGATGCGGAGATGCTCCGACACCGTGGATTGCGCGAGCGGCAGCTCATCGACGATGTGGCTGCACATCCGGGCTTCCTTCTTCGAGAGCATCCGGAGGATTCGCACGCGCGTGGGATGCGCGATCGCCTTGGCGAACGCGGCCAGTTCCTCATCGGCGGCGGGGCCCTCCAGCGCAGCCGGGAGCAGATCGACTGCCCGGAGATCCTCCGGCGGGCAGCAAGCGTCGGCGGCGGGGCGGGCAGGGTTGCCGGGGACCGTTTTCGGTGTCATCGTTTATCGACGATTAACGATAGCACCGCGATGCGCTCGGCGTCAACAACCGAAGCGCGACACGCCAATGGCCGTATTGCGCGGACGATCGCCAGCGGCTGGTGATCAACAGACTGCTCGAGGGCTCCGAAGGCAACCTGACGACGTCGAAGTGCGCGGCGCTGACGGGCAGCTCGCAGGATACGGCGCTGCGGGACATCCAGCAGCTCGTCGAACGTGGCGTCCTCGTTCGCAGCGCGGTGGTGCTCCGCCCGCGGGTTGTCTACGGCTTGACGAGAATCGCGCGCGCGTAGAGCAGCTCGAAGCCGCGGCGCATCACGTTGTCTTGAGACCGCGTGCCCGGCGCCGTGGTGACGACGGCGAGCGTGCAGCCCGCGGCGCGCGCGTCGGCGAGACGGCGGTGCAGGAGCGCCTTCTGGACGCCGCGGCCTCTTGCACGGGGCAGCGTGCCCGCCCCGGCGATCTGTGCGAGATCCCCGTCGATCCGCATCGCCGCTTGGCCGACCGCCTCCCCCTCCATCCGCGCGAGGTAGCGGATGAAGCCGGGCACGCCCATCATCTGCTCGAGGACTGCCCTCAAGCGCTCGCGCGGCAGGGCGTCCGGTGGCACGCTGCCAGTGCCGTCGAGATTCATGAACGCGTCCACGGCGATATCGATCCACGTGGGGCACTCGCCGGCCGTGACGATTTCGACCGCGACGGCGCTGATGTCCGGGCCAGGCAGCGTGCGATCGAGGGGCAGGCCCAGCACGTTCTCGAAGCCGTGCAGCCGGTAGCCGCGATCCGTCAGCGCCGACCCGAGCGAGGGATCCGCGAGGACGGACATCTCGATGCGGAGCGGCTCGCCGCGATCGCGCCATTCGCGCTCGATCCGCGCGAGCGCCGCAAGGTCCAGGTCGGCGTCGAGCCCGAGGCCGATCACTTTGTTCACCGGCGACAAGGGGGCGACATAGACGGCGTGCCCGCCGCTGATCGGCAGAACGAGCGGCGCCGGCTCCGGTCTGCCGGCGCCGATCGACCCCGCGATGTGCGCGCACATGCGCGCCTCGGCGCGATCGATCCGGGCGGCGAGCGCCGCGTCGGCGAACATGACGCCAGATACTATGCGACTTCCGCCGGCGTGGCGTGTCCGGCATATATGATGGCGCGCCGTGCTAGTGACCGCCCGTTCCGCGCCACCTACACTTGACTCATGGCCACACACCCACATCTCCCGACCGGGGCCGTCAGCCAGACGTCCTCCAGCGATCCTCACAGCCACACGTCGCGGGCGTATGCCGCGTCGTCTCCATCGGCCGGGCTCGCGCCCTTCTCGGTCGACCGTCGCGCCGTCGGTCCGACCGACGTCAAGATCCGGATCCTCTACTGCGGCGTGTGTCACTCCGACCTGCATCAGGTGCGCAACGAGTGGCAGAACACGATGCCGACGCAATACCCCTGCGTGCCCGGGCATGAAATCGTCGGCCGGGTCGAAGCGGTGGGCCGGGATGTCACGCGCTTCCGTGAAGGGGACCTCGGGGGGGTCGGCTGCCTCGTGGGCTCGTGCGGAGCGTGCCCGAGTTGTCGCGAGGGCCTGGAGCAGTACTGCGAGAACACGATGACCCTCACGTATAACAGCCCGGACCCGCATACCGGCGGCGTCACGTACGGCGGGTACTCCGAGACGATCGTCGTCGACGAGGCGTTCGCGCTGCGCGTTCCCAACCGACTCGATCTGGCGGCGACGGCGCCGCTGCTCTGCGCCGGCATCACGACGTACTCGCCGCTGCGCCACTGGCGCGTCGGCCCAGGGCAGAAGGTCGGCATCGTCGGGCTCGGCGGGCTCGGACACATGGGCGTGAAGTTCGCCCATGCCTTTGGCGCGCGCGTCATCCTGTTCACGTCGTCGCCCGGCAAGCGCCCGGACGGCCTCCGCCTTGGAGCGGACGAGGTCGTCCTGTCCAGGAGCGCCGATGGCCTCGCGGCGCACGCCAACAGCTTCGACTTCATTCTCGACACGGTGTCGGCGCCTCACGACGTGAACGCGTATATCGGGTTGCTGAAGCGCGACGGCGTCCTCACGATGGTCGGCGCGCCGGAGGCGCCGCTGCCGACGGCGATCGCCGGGCTGCTGTTCAAGCGAAGGCGGTTTGCGGGCTCGCTGATCGGCGGCATCCGCGAAACGCAGGAGATGCTCGACTTCTGCGGCGAGCACGGCATCACCGCCGATGTGGAGACGATCGCGATTCAGCAGATCAACGACGCCTTCGACCGGCTCCAGAAGAGCGATGTGAAGTACCGCTTCGTCATCGACATGGCCTCGCTTGCCTCGACGGCGTAGGCGCGCGCGGTGCTAGCATTGTCCTGATCGAGGGGACATCCGACGAATGGTGACTCGCTTCCGGCTCTCACGGCTCACCGCGGCTCGGCTGCAGGAGCGATCCGTGTCGCCGGAGGCGGTACTGCGACGCGCCGGACTGCCGCCGGCGCTCTTCCTGGAAGAGAAGTGCTTCCTCACGACCGAGCAGTTGTTTGCGTTCTGGCGCGCGGTCGCCGACCTCAGCGGCGATCCCGCGATCGGGCTCGCGCTCGGGAGCGAGGATCGCGTTGAGCGGCTCGACCTCGTCGCGCTGGCTGCGCTCTCCGCCTCGTCGTTTCGCGATGCGGTGGCGCGCGCGGCGCGCTACAAGCAGCTGTGCTGCCCGGAAGAGATTCACGTGAAGATCCGGGGCGGCGAGTGCGCCGTACGCTTTCGCTGGTTGCTCGCGGAAGATGTCGAGCCCTGGGCGCTGACCGACCTGTGTTTTGCGTGGATCGCCACGTTGGCGGCCAGGGGAACCGGTGGCGCCGTTCGGCCGCATCGTGTGGAGCTGAAGCGCGCCGCGCGGAATCGCCAACTGTACGAGTCGCATTTCGGCTGCCGCGTGCGGTTCAACGCTCCCGACAACGCGCTGATCTTTCGGGCCTCGGATCTCGATCGTCCGTTCCTGACGCACAACGCCGACCTGCTCGGTATTCTCGCGCCGCAGCTGGATGCCGAGCTGGCCGATCGGAATGCGAGGCAGGACGCCCACGAGCAGGTGAGGGGCGCGCTCCGGCGACTGCTCGCCAGCGGGCGGCCGGGGCTCCGGAGCGTCGCCCGCGAGCTCGGGTCGAGCGCCCGCACGTTGCAGCGGCGGCTTGGCCACCTCGGCGTCAGCTACCAGCAGGTACTCGAAGAGGCCCGCCGCGACATGGCGACCCAGTATCTGATGCAACCCGCGCTCGAACTGTCGGATATCGCCTATCTTCTCGGCTACGAGGACGCGAATTCGTTCTTCCGCGCGTTTCGTCGATGGGAGGGCGTGTCACCCGGTCGCTGGCGCGACGGGCAGCGCAGTCGATCGACGCGTGCGTTGCCTCTTGGCGGTCGCAGGCAGGCCTCCGCGATCGAACAACGGGTGGAGCCCTGCCGGACGGTGTCAGCCCGGAGCACTCGCGCCGGCTAGAGGGAGCGGCCGATGTCTCAGAGCGTTCACACGTACAACAAGGATGGCTGACGGTGGACTCGCATTCTCAACGGCCATCCTTGATGTGAAGAAGGAGCCACGATCGCGGCCCGAGTGACCAGGCAACATACCGGACGTTCGCTCCGTCCAATCAGGATCGGAGAACACCGACATGGCCTCCTTGCTCCTCGATCTCCGCCACGCCGTCCGGGTGCTCGTCAGGAACCCCGGCGTCACCCTCGTCGCGATCTTCACGCTGGCGCTGGGCATCGGCGCCACGACGGCCGTCTTCAGCGTCGTCCATGGTGTGCTGCTGCGTCCGCTGCCCTACCCCGCACCGGATCGGCTGATGGCCATCTGGGAAGTCAACGACCGCGGCACGTACTCGCGCCTCGCCGACCCGAATTTCAACGACTTCCGCGATCGCAATCGGACGTTCGGCGCGATGGCGAAGTACGCCGCCGGGATGGTGTCGGTTGTCGGTGCGGGCGAGCCGACGCGCGAGACGATCGCGCAGGTGACCAGGGACTTCTTCAAGATCCTGGGGGTCCAGCCCTCGCTCGGCCGCTCCTTCAGTGCAGACGATGCCCGCCTCGGCGCCGCGCCGGCCGTCATCGTAAGCCACCAGTACTGGGCGCAGTCGCTCGGGTCGGCGGCATCCCTGTCGGCCTTCCGCCTCCGCATCCAAGGTCTCGTGTATCAGGTGGTGGGCGTCATGCCCGCCGGCTTCCAGTTTCCCGCCCGCGCTGACCTGTGGGTACCGGCCGAACTCGACGCGGAGAATACGAGCCGGACGTCGCACAACTACCTCGCCATTGGCCGGCTCCGGGAGGGCATGAGCGTTGCGCAGGCGACCGCCGACCTCAGCGCGATCGCCAGGGACATCGTGCGCCAATCTCCTGAGCAAGGGAGCTATCTTCTGACCGACGCGGCGACCGTGCCCCTGCAGACCTCGCTCACGGGTCGCGTCAGCTCGACGTTGTATATCCTCCTCAGCGCCGTCTTCTTCCTCCTGCTCGTCGCCTGCGCGAACGTGACGAACCTTCTCCTCGCGCAGGCCGCCGCGCGTCAGCGCGAGATCGCCATTCGCCACGCGCTCGGCGCGGGACCCGGGCGGCTGGTCCGCCAGTTCGTCGCCGAGGCCCTGGTGCTCCTAACGGCGAGCAGCCTGATGGGCCTCGTGATTGCCTCGCTTGGGACGAGCGCCTTAATCTCGCTCGCCCCAGCCAACCTGCCGCGGCTGGACGACGTGTCGATGAACCGAGCGGTGCTGGCCTTCGCGATGGGCCTCTCGGCGCTGGTCGCCGTCGCGCTCGGCCTCGTCACGGCCGCGCGGGCGGCCCGGCGCGAACCCCGCGCGATCCTTGTCGACGCGCGAGGCCAGGCGGGCGGCGCGAGTCCGCGCGCCGGACGGATCATCGTGGCAGCACAGGTGGCGATCACCCTCGTGCTGCTCATCGGCGCAGCCCTCCTCGGCCGCAGCTTCATGCGCGTGCTGGCGGTGGATCCGGGATTCCAGACCCAGGGACTCGTCGCGATGGATCTGGCGGTGCCCCATTCGGACGATCCGTCGGCCAGGACACGGCTGTCCCCGTTCTATGCCGACGTCCTCGACCGGCTGCTCGCGATTCCGGGCGTCGAGGACGTGGCCGCGGCCAGCGCGGTGCCCATGGACGGCGGCCTGCCCGACGGTCTCTTCGCGGTGATTTCGCCGGAGGACGCACCAAGGGCGATGGACGAGCTCCGGGTCCTCTTCCAGCGGAAAGACAGGCTTGGCACGGCCGACTACTGTGCCGTGTCGCAGGCGTATTTTCGCGCGCTCGGGATTCCCCTCGTTCGCGGCCGTGTGTTCGACGATCGCGACGCGCCGGCCGCGCCGCACGTGGCCGTGATCAGCGAGTCGCTCGCCCGGTCCCGGTGGCCGGGCGCCGATCCGATCGGCCGCACGATCGAGTTCGGCAACATGGACGGCGACCTGCGGCCGCTCACGATCGTGGGCGTCGTGGGTGATACGCATGAGTACGGCCCCGAGCAGCCGCCACGCCCGACGGTGTACGTCGATCTGCTGCAGCGGCCGGGGTTCTCGGCGACGGTGGTGATCCGATCGGGCGCCGATCTGCGCGCGACCATCGCCGCGGCGCGCGGCGTCCTGAGGGAGGTGGCGCCTGACGTCCCGCCGCGCTTCCGCACCTTCGCGCAGATCTATTCGGCGGCGCTCGGCGCGCGGTACTTCAACCTGACGCTCGTCGCCGCGTTTGCGGGAACGGCGCTGGCTCTCGCGGTGGCCGGCATCTACGGCGTGATGGCTTACAGCGTCACGCGGCGCCGGCGGGAGATTGGCGTGCGGGTCGCGCTGGGCGCCAGCCCCGGCGACGTGCGCCGGATGATCCTCGGGCAGGGCCTGGCGACGACGGCGGCCGGCGTCGCGGCCGGTCTCCTGGGGGCCCTCGGCCTGACCCGAACGCTCGAGAGCCTGCTCTTCGGCGTCACGCCGACCGATCCCCCGACCTTTGCCGTCACGATCACGGCCCTCGCCGCCGTCGCGGCGCTGGCCTGTTACGTGCCGGCGCGCCGCGCGACGCGCGCAGATCCCGTGGAGGCGCTGCGCCGGGAATAGGGATTCCTGCTTACTTGAACTGCATCCAGTGAGATCCTTCACTCGGGTGGCGGCTGGCTCCACGTTTCCGTATCCAAGAAGTCACGGACCTTCCGCGCCAGGGTTTCGGGCGTGAACGGTTTCGGAAGGAAGGCTACGCCGGTGCGCAAGACGCCGTGATGGACAATGGCGTCTTCAGTGTAGCCCGACATATAGAGCACCTTGAGGTCCGGACGGACGCGCGTCAGCCGCTCCGCGAGTGCGGCGCCGCTCATACCTGGCATCACGACATCGGTGAGCACGAGCGCGATGCGCCGGCCGTGGTCGGTGTAGGTGAGGAGGGCCTCGCGGGGGTTTCTGGCAACGATGACGGTGTAGCCTTGCTGCTCCAGTGCTCGCCGAGCCAGATCGCGTACATGGTCGTCGTCCTCCACGAGCAAGATCGTCTCGGCGCCCGCCGTTGAGACGAGCTCGCGTCGGGGCGCTTCGGTCGCGGGCGCGAGCGCTTCCACGCGCGGCAGATCGATGAGAAACGTCGTGCCTGTCCCAGGCGTGCTCTCCACGGAGATAAACCCGCCGCTTTGCTTGACGATCCCGTACACCGTCGACAGTCCCAGGCCGGTACCCTGGCCCGAGGCCTTCGTCGTGTAGAAGGGTTCGAAGAGGTGCGCCTGGACCTCGGGCGTCATCCCGTGCCCGGTATCGTTGATCCGCAGACGCACGTAGCGTCCGGGCACGACCCAACTGTTGGCACGCGCCGCGGCCTCACCCACATCGACGTGGGCCGTCGCGATCGTCAGCGTGCCGCCGTGGGGCATCGCGTCACGCGCGTTGACCGCCAGGTTCACGATGACCTGGTCGATCTGCGTTGGGTCGGCGTGCACACGTCCTAACGCAGGCTCGAGCTGCAGGACGACGGCGATGTTCTCGCCGATCAGCCGCCGTAACAGGCGCTCCTGGTTCAGCACCGCGAGGTTCAGGTCCAGGAGCGCCGGTTGCAGGATTTGTTTGCGGCTGAACGCCAGCAGCTGGCGAGTCAGCGCGGCACCGCTCGCCGCCGCCCGTCGGATTTCACGCATGTCGGACGCACGCGGGTCGTCCTCGCTCAGGCCTGCGAGCAACAGGTCGGTATAGCCGAAGATGGCCGTCAGCAGGTTGTTGAAATCGTGCGCGATGCCGCCTGCCAGTCGCCCGATACCTTCCAGCTTCTGTGCCTGCCGCAGCTGCTCTTCGAGCCGCTTGCGCTCGGTCACGTCGCGCAGAATCGCCGTGAAAACGGTCTGCTTGTCGTGGACGAGCCTGGATATCGAGGCCTCGGCCGGGAACTCGCTCCCATCCTTGCGTCGGCCGAGAATCTCCCGCCGCTCCCCCATGAGGCGGGCCGTGTCCGGCGACTGGGCGAAGTGCTTGACGTGCTCGGCGTGCGCGGCCACGACTCGAGCCGGCAACAACAGATGCAGCGGCTGCCCCAGCGCTTCCGGAGCGGTGTAGCCGAATATGCGCTCGGCACCCTGATTAAACAGCGTGATGTGCTGCCGCTCGTCAACGGTGATAATGGCGTCCTGCGCAATCTCAACGATGCCGCTCAGCCGCCCCTCGGAGGCCCGCAGCGCTGCATTGGCGACGCCCAGTTCCGCCGTGCGCTCGCGCACGCGCTGCTCAAGGGTGTCGTTCAGTCCATGCAGAAGATGCTCCGCGTCTCGGCGCTCCGACACGACTGCGCCAATGGCCAGCGCCATCATGCCCACGGCGCCCATGAACGCCTGCAGGAGGAGCAGCGATTCGTTATGGGACGCCCTCGCGAAGGGTCCGAAACCATGCAGCGTGCCCCAGATCGCGATCGCCGACAGCGCAAGCGTGCCGGTCGCGGCCTCCCGCGGGCCAAAGCGAACGGCCGCCCAGATCAGCGGAGGAATGCAGAGGAATTCCAGCGGATAATTCTTCGTCGTGAAAGGCGACCAGCCGGCAAAGACGACCAAGGCGCCGAATATCAGCGTCGCCAGCACGGCCGCCGCTTCGAGCGCCTGGCGACGACCCCCCGCAAGCCAAGGAGGGGTGCTCCAGAGAACCAGGACGGGCGTCACGACCACCGCCGCAACGGCATCACCGACCCACCATGTGAGCCAGATCCCGCGGTAGTCGCGCCAATCTGCCGCCCCGCTCACCGACAGGCTGGCCGGACCGAGCGTGGCACTCACGACCGTGCTGGCCAGCGCCGCAAACAGGCAGAACCTCAGAACACCCTCGGCTCGCCTGAAGGCGTGGCGGCCATTGGCGAACCTGTTCACGAGCGCTGCGCCGATCAGCGCTTCTAAAGTGTTCCCCACGGCAATGGCGCCCGAGGTGGCCACCGTGCCCGCCGTGGTGACGTTCACCAAGAACGCCCCGAGCAAGATCCCTGGCCAGGCACGCAGACCCAGCAGGAGCAATGCGGCGAGCGCAATGCCGGTCGGAGGCCACACGGCCGTCGCGCTCGCGTGGACAAACGCCAGCTTCAAACCCAGCTTGCCCGCGGCAAAATACACCGCGCCAAGCGCGCTCCACACGGCGATGTCCCGATGGATGCGTCGCCCGATCACCGGCCAGCCACAGAGAGCTGTTTCACCAAATCTCCGCTAGGTCTTGGCGCGCACAGGAACTCACGATAGACGAGATTATCGACCTCATACCGATCACGGTGCGAGAGAATTTTTCCGCGCGCGGCCACCGACGTCGGCAGATTCGCAAGCGAGCGGCAACGAGCTCAGCTTCACGGCCTCGACAAATTGATCAGGTGTCAAGCCGCGATTGATGCCGTCGATCGTCTGCTCCCACATTCGCGCGGCAAGGTCCTCCGCCGCGGAGCGACCGTCCGCGCACGACGGGGATTCCGGGCACGGCCGAAGCTCGATAGGTTCACGCGCGGGAACGCTTGGACGGAGGCAGCTCGAGCTCGGCCCCCGGGATCCGTTGACAGCGAAGGCTCTGTTGTGGTCCTTTACTTGGTATTAGAAAGTATTTGTGTATACCAAGTCATGGCGGACACGTGCCGGGCGGCGGCGATGGCAGGGAAGGACCGATGAACCGCCGGGCACCGGGCCGGAGGCGCTGGTGTCTGGTCGCGCTGCGAATCATGTGCAGGTGGCCGACGTCGCTGTTCGCTCTACGCATTTATGACGGATCCGCTGCGTGTGGCGCATCAGGGAGCGGACGCCGCCAGGTCCGTGCTGCCGGCGGCGTTCAACTGGCCGGTGTTTCTCGTCGCACTGACGCTGATGGCGGTGCCGGTTGCGCAGATCGGTTTCAGGGCGTTCGTCCGCACGGTAAGGTTAAGAGCTGAGAGCGCATAACCGGAGGACCCGTGTCGAAGAGTCGGACCCACACCTTGCTCGCGCTGATCGTCGTGGCCGTCGGCCTGCTGCTCGCGGCGATTCTGGGGCTTTTTGCGTACATGAGCGTCACTGCGACGCCCCTGCACCCGGACCCGCAGAGCGTGCCATCCGTTACCCATTCGGCCCCATCGCGGAAATGGGCCGACGCGGTGGAACGCGGGCGACAAATCATGCGCGCGGGCCTCACCGAGCAGAACCTGCCGGGGCTTTCGGTGGCGGTCGGTGCAGATGGCGACATCGTGTGGGCGGAAGGCTTCGGCTGGGCGGATCTCGAGAACCGGGTGCCTGTCACGCCGAATCTTCGGTTCAGGATCGGCACCGCCTCCAAGGCGCTCACGTCGGCCGCGGTCGGACTGCTGCTGGAGAAGGACCGGCTGAAGCTCGACGAGGTGATTCAGACGTACGTGCGTGCGTTCCCGGAGAAACAGTGGCCCGTCACACTGCGCCAGTTGATGGGGCATCTGGCCGGCGTCAGGAACGACGCCGGTGACGAGGAGCCGCTGTCGGTGCGCTGCGAGCGGACGGTCGAAGGGCTGCAGCGCTTTGCGGAGCGCCGGTTGCTGTTCGAGCCGGGGACCCAATACCGCTATTCGAGCTACGGCTGGATCCTGGTGAGCGCGGCCGTCGAGGCCGCCGCGGACAAGCCGTTCTTCTCGTTCATGCGGAAGCAGATCTTCGAGCCGCTGGGCATGGACGACACGAGTGCCGACTCGGCGACCGAGCCGCTCCTGGATCGGGCCACTTTCTACTTCCCGAGGTTCGCGGCGGATCCCCGCTACGGCCCGCAGGCGCCGCGCGAGGTCGACTATTCCTGCTTCGCGGGATCCGGCGCGTTCCTGTCCACCCCGGCCGACCTGGTGCGCTTCGGCATGGCGATCAACAGCGGCAAGCTGCTGCAACCCGCCACGGTCCGATTGCTCCAGGCGCCGCAGCGACTGGCCTCGGGGCAGGAGACGGGTTACGGTCTTGGCTGGGACCTCGAAACCGTCGCGCTCGCGGGCGAACACACGCGCCTGACCGGCCACGACGGGGAGTTGATGGGCGGGATGGTGGCGTCTTTCATGACGTTTCCCGAACGTGGAATCGTCGTGGCCGTGACGTCGAACATCTCGTTCGCCAACACCTCGTCTCTTGCGTTGAGCATCGCGCAGGCCTTCGCGGAACAGGCGAGAAGCCCAGCCCGCAAGTGATGCGCCGAACGCGGTGGCGAATGGCTGGGTGTCAAGGACGGAGTCCGCTGGGTGGTGGTGCGACTTCGACGGTAGCCGGCTTCCGCTTTCAGAAAACCTCGAACTGTGCTGGCCTGCCGGCACAGCGGGTGTTTGACGGGCTCTCCTCGGTCTCATACACTCGCGCTTGTGCATCGCGTAGCGACAATCCTGCTCGGATTGGTCCTGGCCTCGACCTCTGGCCACGTCTCTGCGCTGCACGTCCACGTGTACACCGATCACGATCATCCCGAGCACCACCACGGGCTCGCCGCGCACGAGCATCATCTTTCGGCACCTCATCACGAGGAGAGCGATGGAGTGGCGCACCTTGAATCCTGCGGCCCCGGCCTGCATGCGGTGTCGATCGCAATGGGCTGTGCCCCATTACCGCACGTCGATTCGCTAGACGCGCAGTGCGCCAACCCCGGTGTTGTCGAGCCGCTGGTTCCGCTTCGCTCCGTCGAACCCTTCACGGATGTTCGGGCCCACGGTCCGCCGCCTCGCACAGGCGCCCCCCCTCGCGCCCCGCCTCTCGCCTTCCGCGCCTGATCACTTGACCGGCATGCCGCCGGTCGTCCGTCAGTTCGAGTAAATCGAGGACCGTCTTATGCCGACCCGAGCCCAGGTCTGTACCTGGATCGCTGGATTCGGCCTGGTCGTCGTGCCGTCGTTGGCGCAGGCCCAGGATCGAACCGAGCGCGAAGTTGTGGAGTTGATCGTGCGCGATGGGCCCCGGGCGCGGGCGATCCGCGCGGATTCGGAGGTCACCCGGCGCGAGCAACGTGCGCGGCTCTCGTACCCGAATCCCGCGGTGACGTACAGCCGAGAGGGCGCCGGCTTCACAGAGTTCCTTCAGGCCGAGCAGTCGCTCCCGATCTTCGGTGCTCGCGCGGCCCTGTCCCGAGCCGGTGTTGCGGCCACGGCGGCCGCCGAGGCAGAGCGGGATGCGCGGCTCTGGGTCCTTCGTTCGGAAGCCGCGACCGCCGCCGCCCAGCTCGTCGCCGAACAGGCGCGGCTCGAATTGGCTCAGGGACACGTGCGCGAAGTGGAACGGCTGATCGAGATCCTCCGCACGCGCGAGCGTGAAGGGGAGGGCTCTCGCTTCGATCGCCTGCGCGCGGAGCAGGAGCTCCGTGACGCGCGCCAGATCGCCACGACGGCAGCGGTCTCAGTCGTCGAAGCGCGCGCGGCGCTTTCCGCCTTACTGCCGCGCGACATCGCGCTGACGAGAATCGCCGGCGGCTTCGACCCACAGCGGACACCCGCGACCGCAGGCGCGCTGATCGCAAGGGCGACCTCGACGCGGGCAGAACTTCGGGCCCTTCGGCAATTGAGCGAGCGCGCAACGCACGAAGCCGAGGCGGCTCGCCGCGCGAGACTTCCCTCGCCGAACGTGTTCGGGGGCATGAAGCGAGCAGACGACGGGTCGGGACGTGAGACCGGCGCTGTCTTCGGCCTGAGCGTGTCGGTTCCGCTGTTCGATGCGGGCGGACGCGAATCCGCCAGATGGGCGGCCGAACGTGCGCGTGTCGACGCGGAACGGGCGTCCATCGAATACCGCATCCGCAGCGAGATCATCGGTGCTTCAGAGGTGCTCTCGCTGCGCCAGGCGGCGCTCGCCCGGGAACAGCAAGGCGCCGCCGACGAGCTCGTGCAGATCGCCGAGGTCGCCTACCGCGAAGGCGAAGTCGGGATCCTCGAATTGCTCGACGCGGTTCGAACGGCATCACGAGCGCGGATTCGCAGTATCGATTTACGACGTGAGGCGCGCATGGCACAGATCGCCCTGGAACGCGCAGTAGGAGACGCATTGTGGCCCTGAAACGTCTGTGCTCGGTGTTCGTGATCAGCATTGCCGCGGCGGGCTGCGGTCGTTCCGCCACGCCGGCAGCCGCCCCAGAGGAACCCGAGGCGCTCAGTGTGACGCGGTGGACCGACAAGACGGAGCTGTTTGCCGAGTATCCGCCGCTTGTGGTCGGTGGCACATCGCGTTTCGCGATTCACCTCACGCGGCTCGACTCCTTCAAGGCGCTCGCCGAGGGAAACGTCGAAGTGCGCCTGCGAGGCGGCGCTGGCCAGCCGGAGGTATTCCGCGCGGATGCGCCTTCTCGTCCGGGGATCTTCGGAGTGGACGTGAAGCCCGCACAGGCTGGAAAGCGCGAGCTCGTCATCGTGCTGAAGGCCAAGGGGCTCAGCGATGAGCACCGCGCCGGCGAAGTCGATGTGCACCCAGACGTTGAAGCTGCACACGCCGCGGCCGGAGGCGGCGGCGAGAACGCACCGGGCATCAGCTTCCTCAAGGAGCAGCAGTGGAGCCTGGACTTCGGGACCGCAGTGGTGAAGGAACAGGCGGTCCGTGAATCCATTCGTGTCTCTGCGCGACTCGAGGCGAGGCCCGGCGGCGCGGCAGACGTGGTCGCGCCCATTGATGGTCGCCTGACGCGGGTCGTGGAAGTGCCGCTTGGAGCGAGCGTGTCACGCGGCCAGGAGCTCGCGCGAATGCTGCCTCCGCCGTCTCTGCCGGGGGACCTTCCGCAGCTCCAGCGAGCGCGCGCGGAAGCGCAAAGTGCCCTGGCGCTTGCGAGACGCGATCGCGAACGGGCCGAACGTCTGACGACTGCCGGTGCAGCCCCCGAGAAGCGACTGGACGAGGCTCGGTCCGCCGAGGAACAGGCGAAGGCCCGTTTTGCTGCGGCTGAAGCCAGCCTGGCGCAGTACAACGCCGCGCGGGCTGGCGGCGCGGCGGACGCGGAGGGAACGTTCGTCGTTCGGGCCCCGGTCAGCGGCGTGATCGCCCGGCGCGACGCGACGACGGGTGCCAACATCTCCGCGGGAACGGTCTTGTTTCGGGTGGTCGATGCGTCGCAGGTCCACGTGGTGGGGCAGGTTCCCGAAGCGGAGGCGGCGCGCGCCCGGCTCGCGCGCGCGGCCGAGATCGGGATCGCCGGGCAGCCCGACCGCTTACCGGCCGGTCGTCTCATCAGCATTGGGAAGGTGCTTGAGTCTCCAACCCGCACGCTGCCGATGACCTTCGCCCTCGATAACCGGACACTTGGGATCCCTGTCGGTCAAGCCGTCTTCCTGCACCTGTTGATGGACACCACACCGCTGCGGCCTGTCGTTCCGGTGGCGGCAGTCGTGGACGATGCCGGACGTCCGATCGTGTTCGTGCAGCGCGAGGGCGAGACGTTCGAGCGCCGTGCGGTGAGGCTGGGACCGCGAAGCGGCGACGTGGTGCAGATCACGGAAGGCGTGAAGCCGGGCGATCGAGTCGTCACGAAAGGTGCCTATCTCGTGCGGCTCGCGTCGTTGTCAACGTCGGTGCCCGCGCACGGGCATGTGCACTAGTACTCGCTGGGGGCGAGGCTGAAGATGATTGACGGACTCATTCGCTGGTCGCTCAGCCACCGCACGATCGTCGTGGCCCTTGCCGCTGCTTTCCTTGTGTGGGGCGGTTGGACGGCAACGCGGATCCCTTTGGACGTGCTCCCGGATCTCACCGCTCCCACGGTGACCATCCTCGCGGAGGCGCCCGGGATGGATCCGTTGGAGATTGAATCGCTCGTCACCTTCCCCATCGAATCCGCGCTGAACGGTGCGGCGGGCGTGCGGCGCGTCCGTTCCGCCACCGCGGTGGGCGTGGCCGTGGTGTGGGTCGAGTTCGATTGGGGTCGGGACATCAACCGTGCCCGTCAGACCGTCACGGAGAAGCTGACGCTCGTCTCGGGTTCCTTGCCGCCGAACGTCGAGCCGCCATTCCTCGCCCCGGTTTCTTCGATCATGGGCGAGGTGCTGTTCATTGACCTCGAATCGGACCGGCACTCGCCGCTGGAGCTCCGCACCGTCGCGGAAACTGTCGTCCGCCGTCGTCTCCTCGCGGTGCCGGGGGTGTCGCAGGTGATCGCCACTGGCGGCGAGCAGAAACAATACGAGGTCGTGGTCGATCCGGCGCGCCTGGCAGCTCACCAGGTCACCTTGGGGGAAGTTGAAGAAGCGTTGACCGCCGCGAACAGGAACGCGACCGCGGGCTTTCAGGTGGCGCAGGGGCAGGAATACCTCGTACGCGGCGTCGGACGTCTGGGCGACATCGATGCGATTGCGTCGGTCAGCGTGAAGACAGCGGATGCAGCCCCCGTACTCATCCGCGACATCGCAATCGTTCGTGAAGGGGCCGCAATCAGGCGGGGTGAGGGCTCGCACAACGCCAAGCCGGCCGTGATCGTAGGGATCCAGAAACAGCCCGGCGTGAACACGCTGGAATTGACCGGGCGAATCGACACCACCCTGGAAGACGTTCAACGTGCCCTACCACAAGGGATGCAGATCCACCGCGATCTGTTCAGGCAGGCGGACTTCATCGAGCAATCGCTGGATAACCTGTTCACGGCGTTCATCGAGGGTGCCGCCCTCGTCATCCTCGTAGTCGTTGTGTTTCTGATAGACGTGCGAGCCGCGGTCATTACACTGCTGGCACTGCCGTTGTCGCTCGTTGCCGCGGTCATTGCGATGGACCGCTTTGGTCTCACGATCAACAGCATGAGCCTGGGTGGCCTCGCGATCGCCATTGGCGAACTGGTGGACGATGCGATCATCGACGTTGAGAACGTCGTCCGGCGGCTACGTGAGAATGCCGCCAGACCAGAAGCAGAGCGTTTGCCGGTGCTCGAGATCGTGTATCGCGCCAGCACGGAGATCCGGAACTCTGTCGTATTCGCCACCGTCATCGTCGCGCTCGTCTTTCTCCCGCTGTTCATGCTGAGCAGTGTCGAAGGGCGCCTGCTGCGGCCGCTTGGATTTGGGTATGTCGTCGCGTTGACGGCATCCCTCCTCGTGGCGCTCACGGTCACGCCGGCGTTGTGCTCGTGGCTGTTGCCCAACTCCCGCTTGGTTGCGTCAGGGACGGAGCCACGACTGACGCAGCGGCTCAAAGCCGCGTACGAGCGATGGTTGGGTCACGCGTTCAGATATCGGCGAACAGTATTGGCCACTGCTGCAGCGCTGCTGGTTGCTGCGCTCGCCGGCATCTTGGCAGCAGGACGGTCCTTTCTGCCCGGATTCAACGAAGGCGCGTTGACAGTCAGCGCCGTCACCATCCCGGGGACGAGCCTGGCAGACTCGAATGCGCTGGGCAATGGGCTCGAACGCTTGCTGCTGAGCGTTCCGGAGGTCACGTCCACGGCCCGTCGAACCGGACGCGCGGAGCTGGATGAACACGTGCAGGGCGTGGAGTCCGCCGAAATAGACGTCCGCCTCGAGATGAAGGAACGTTCGCGCGAAGCCGTTCTCGAGGAGATGCGGCAAAAGGTGTCGCTGCTCCCGGGCACGAACGTCACGATTGGCCAGCCGATCTCGCATCGCATCGACCACATGCTGTCCGGGACCCGTGCCAATATCGCCGTGAAGATCTTTGGCGACGATCTGCCGACCCTGCGACAGCTGGCCGGCCAGGTACAACGCGAGATGTCGCGCGTCGCCGGAGTCGTCGACCTTGCGACGGAGCAGCAGACCGACATCCCGACGCTGAAGGTCCGGGTCGATCCGGCGGCAGCTGCACGACAGGGACTCGCGACCGGCACTGTCGCCGACGCTCTGCAAACGGCGCGAGTGGGGCGCGCCGTCGGTCAAATCCTCGAGGGGCAAATCGCTTTTCCCCTCGTGGTCCGCTACGCCGTCGATAACTCAGCCGCGCTCGAGTCCATCGGCACCACGCAAATTCAGACGCCGGACCGCAGGCAGATTTCGCTGTCCTCGGTCGCGTCAGTTCAGGAAGACCGCGGACCGAATTTCGTGATGCGCGAAAACGTCCAGCGCCGAATCGTGGTGCACAGCAACGTGTCCGGACGAGACCTCCGCAGCGTGGTCAACGACATCCAGGCGCGCGTCGGACAGAACGTTCGGCTGCCGGAGGGCTTCCGCATCGAATATGGCGGGCAATTCGAGAGCGAGGCGCAGGCCTCGCGTCAGCTGCTCTGGCTCTCGCTGGGTGTCGTGATCGCGATCTTCTTCATTCTGTCCGCAGCATTCGGATCGTCGCGAGACGGGCTCTTGATCATGCTGAACCTCCCGCTCGCGTTGATCGGCGGCGTGCTGGGCGTGTACTTGTCGGGCGGGGTCCTGTCCGTCGCCTCAATCGTTGGATTCATCACGCTCTTCGGGATTGCGACGCGGAACGGCATCATGCTCGTGTCACACATCCGGCATATTCAGGAGCAGGAAGGCGTCACGGACTTTCGAACGGCCGTTGTTCGTGGCGCGACCGAACGCCTCGTGCCGATTCTGATGACGGCACTCGCGGCGGGACTGGCGCTGGTTCCGATCGCGCTGTCCGCCGGGGAGCCCGGCAGCGAGATTCAAGCGCCGATGGCGATGGTCATCATGTTCGGACTCCTCAGTTCGACGGCGCTGAACATGATCGTCGTCCCAATCCTTTACGAACGGTTTGGCCGTCCTGCCGCATCGGCGGCACCGGCATGAATGCTGCGTCGCTCTGTGGCTGAGCGCCTTGATCAGCACTGGTGTTCGCGTCGAACGATCCTGCAGAAACAGCGTGACACCTTAAGAAAAAATCGGCCTATTTTTTCTTCAAGGCCGCGCCGAGGCACGTAAGGTTTCGCCCCAAAGTTGCGATATGGAGGATCGAGCAATGACATCGAGGGATACGACAGGGCACAACGCGGGTGATCCAGGCTCGGTCGAATCGTGGCTGGTCTCGGCAGGACGGGATCGGCGCCCGGGTTCGCCGCTGAATGTGCCGCCGATGCCGGCGTCGAACTTCGTGCTGGGCGAACCTCGTGCGTACTCGCGCGACGACGGCACGCCGGGTTGGGAGGCCTTGGAAGAGATCGTCGGCGGCCTTGAAGGCGGCTCCTCGGTCGCCTTCGCCTCCGGCATGGCGGGAATCGCGGCAATCTTCGATCAACTCCCCGCGGGCTCGGTTGTGGCCCTGCCGGACGACTGCTACCAAGGTGTCGTGGGACTCGCGCAAGCTGGCCAACGGCGCGGCCGGTGGACCGTGCATCGCGTGGCCGTGGCCGACACCGCGGGCTGGGTCGAGATGTGCGGAGTGGCCGACTTGATTTGGCTGGAGTCGCCTTCGAACCCGCTGCTGACTGTGGGCGACCTGGACACCATCTGCGCTGCACCGCGGAAGCGTGGCGCGATTCTCGGCGTGGACAACACCTTCGCGACGCCGCTCAATCAGCGTCCACTGACGCTTGGAGCCGACGTGGCCGTGCAATCGGTGACGAAGTTCATCGGCGGACACTCGGACCTGCTCGGCGGCGTTGTCACCGTGCGCGACGCCAACTTGCTGGCGGCGCTGCGTCAGTCCCGGGAGCTCACGGGCGGAACACCCGGCACCCTCGAGGCGTTTCTCGCGGTGCGTGGAGCGAGAACGCTGGCACTGCGCCTGGAGCGGGCGCAGCACAACGCCATGACACTGGCCGAGCGCCTCGCGCGCCATCCCAGCGTCACGCTGACGCGCTATCCGGGTTTGGCGAGCCACCCGACTCACGAGGCCGCGCGACGCCAACTCAAGGGCTTCGGCACGATCATCTCGTTCGACGTGCGTGGCGATACTCCCGCCGCCGACGCCGTGTGCGCCGGACTGCAGCTCATTCAACACGCCACGAGCCTTGGCGCAGTCGAATCCACCATCGAACGGCGGGCCAGCATTCCTGGGCAGGAGCACCTGCCTCCGACGCTGTTGCGGCTGAGCGTGGGGATCGAGGCCGTCGAGGATCTTTGGACCGATCTGGATCGAGCGCTGCGAGCCGTGCCGGAAGTGTGGTACTGAACGCAGAAGCAGGACATGGCGGCGAGCGATCCTGGGCGCGTCGCCATCCTGCGCCGCACACTGTAGATTGGAGACGTATCCGTTCCCGTCACCTCCAGCTGGATGCGCGTAAAGCCGGCCGCCAGCAGGTCACGCTCAGTGAGCGCCGGATCGGCATAGCTGAATGGGCCACGTTCCATGCACGCGGGGGGATCGTCGGGAAACAGCGCGGCGACGGCGTTCCCCGCCGCGTTCGGGACGGGGTTAAGTTCGAGGCGGTCGAAGCTGACGAGCAAGTAGTGGCCGTTGAGACGAAGAACGCGCCGCGATTCCTGATGCGCGCGGACCTTGTCGGGGAAAAACATCACGCCGAACTGGCACACGACGAGGTCGAAGCGCTCATCCTCGAATGGCAGATCCTGTGCGTCCGCCGGCTGGAAAGACACGCGGTCAGAGCGACGACGAAGCGGTCGAGTTCTCTCAGACTCGTGAAGACGTTTGGGGTCACGCGGATGCCCCGGATTTCGGGCGCACGGGCATTGCCGGCCATCGACTGCACGAGGACGCCGTGCCTGGTTCGAAGCCGTCGCTGTAGTCCGTCTGCGTCGACGCCCGGCACTTCGATCGTGCACAGGCCGACGCTCGCCTCCGGAGCCGCCGACGTGTAGAAGCGCGCATCCGGGAGAACCGCGGCAGCTTGGGCCCGCCAGTACGCAGTCAGATAACGGAGCCGCGCTGCCTTCCGGGCCGCACCCAGCGTCCGGTGCAGCGCAATGGCGGGGAGAACGGCCGGCTCGACGTACGCGGGCACCACGTGAGTGATTTTCGGCACCAACTCATCCGTGCGGTGCCTGAACGCGGCGGGGCCGACGAAGCGATCGAGGTTTGGTTCGAAGCGGCCCAATAGGGATCACCGCTCCCCGCGGCACTGCCTGAACTAGAACGGCGCGATCGGAAAGACGAAGACGAGGGAGAAGGACCAGGGGCTGGCGCGATCGACGAAGCGGACGCCATCGACGAGGCCACCGCTTTTCGCCAGCCCGGTCGCGACGTAGTCCAGGGAGCCCTCCAGTTCGACTCCACGTAGCCAACGCCCTTCAGGGAGCCAGTTGAAGACGGACACGCTCGTGTCGAGCTCCAGATTCAGCTTATGTGTGTACGCGCGACGGTCAGTTGGTCGCTCTGCGGGACTGAACTTGTCGACGACATCGAAATGCGAGCCAAGCCAGCCTTTCGTACGTTCCGCCGGCAGCCACAAAAAATTGGTCTCGAACTCGAGCTCGGGCGTGCTGTCTCGATCGAAGGGCAGGAAGATCGCTTCGATCGTGAACTCGAGCCATGACACGCGCGTCGGCACACCCAGCGAGAGAATCACCTCGAACTCAGTCTCTCGGCGCTCCCTGGTGACGGTGCCGTCGTCGTGAACGATACGCGGTGAACCAAAGACGTTTGTGAACGTGATCGTGGGTTCGATCTTGAACTCAGGCGGACACAGGACACGACACGGCGGTGGCGCCTGTGCCAGCGCTGCGGGTGCGCCGAGCAGAAGTATTCCGACGGCGAGTACTGGTGCCCTCACGCACGTTCCTCATTTCTCGTGAGCTTATTGATGGACACGATGCGACCTGCGCGCATCTCGACCACGTCATCCGCGAGCGCCGCGGCGTCGTCTCTGTCGTGGGTGACATACACCATCGTGACGCCCAGGTCACGCTGGAGTCGGGTGAGTTCCGCGCGCAATGTGGTCCGCAACTCGGGGTCATGTAGGTCCACTTCGAGAGCAGGTCGCGGCCGGCGAGTGTGGCGACGAGCCCACGGCTGCTCCCGAGATACGTCCAGGCGAGAGCCACGATGTCCGGAGGCAGCAGCACGGGCGCGGCGAGCGCGAGCCGTAGAAGGCCTTTCTGAGGCAGGGCAATCCGGGCCAGCGAAAGACCCAAAGGGGCACCAATCGCGGTGGCGAGAAGCGCAGTGCCCACACCGAGAAGCGCCGTGTTGGCGAGCAGCCCTCGCTGCCGCGCATCGAGCCAAACCGCGTACCCGGCGTCTGGGCCGGCCGGCACCATCAAGAGCAGATAGCCGATCGGAAGCAGGCAGCACACGACGAACAGCACCGAGGCGCTGCCCACCACGATGGTTCGACTGGACGACCGTCGCCACATGCTGTGCTCGTTGTCCTCGGCCGCTTCAGAGACCCAGAATTCCGGCGAGGCGATTCGTCACGTCCTCGACGCGATTCGCGGCCTTTGAGTAATCGAGCGTCATGGGCTTGAAGGTGTCGATCGCAGGAATGTTCTTTGGACCCTCTACGCCGGCGTGAAGCGGAATCTGCACCGCCTCGGACTGTGCGAGTTGCCGCTCGACGTCCGGCGAGAGCAGATAGTCAATGAGCTTGCGCCCCTCGTCCGCGTTGGGCGCATTGGCGATCAGCGACACCATGTTCGGCATCATGGGCACGCCCAGGCCAGCCGCGTCCGGCAACACCATCGCGACGGGTTGCCCGTCTTCGAGTGCGACGTTGACATCGTCTGTATCGGTCAACCCGATCTTGACCTCGCCGCGCGCGACCAGATCACGCACGACGGAGTTGCCGTCGACCACTTTGACGTCGTTGGCTTTCAGCCGACGGAAGAAGTCGTCCATCTTTTCGTCACCTGCGAGGGCGTAAAGGGCGGCGACGTGGAAAGACGTGGAGCCGAATCGCGGATCGGCGATGGCCGCCTGCCCGCGCCACTTTGGATCCGCCAAATCGAAGACCGATTGCGGTGCGTCTTCCGACGTCACCAGCGTCGTGTTGTACGCAATCACCCGCATACGAGCCGAAAATCCCGTCCAAAAGCCCTCGGGGTCGACGAGTGTCGCCGGAATGCCTTCAGCGCTTGGTGACCGGTAGGGTGCCAGCATGTCCCGAGACTTGAGCACGAGCGTGCGGACCGGCTCGTTCGACCAGAAGACATCGGCCTGAGGGCGTGGCTTCTCGGCGATCAGACGATTGGCGAGGCCCGTCGACTTGGTCTCTTCGGTGTCGTACACCGCGTTGACCCGAACGCCGGTTCGGCGCTCCTTTCTGAGTTCCGAAAGTCGTGGGTCGCATCACTTCGCCTGCGGGAGGTCCGTCGTCGGTCGGCTTCGCGACGCCAGTGAAAACACCAGTGCCATCGCGAAGCCGACGACCGCCAGGATCTGAAACATGCGTGCGTACCCCACAGTGGCCACCAACAGGCCGGCAGCGATTGGGCCAAGCGCGTCTCCGACGTCATAAACAGTGCCGAATACGCCGTGGGCGGCCCCATAGCGCGCTCGACGGGTGACATCCGTGATGTACGCGCTCGTTGCGGCGGTCGTGGTGGCCACGCCGGCGGCGTACGCGAGCACCGCTCCGAACAGTGCCGAAAGGTCCGTGGCCCTGGACATCGCCAGCACCGCGACGCTGCATACGGTCAAGCCAGCGACAATCACCCACTGACGACCGGCCCGATCCGAGAGGAATCCAATGAGCGGCCGAATCGCGAGTGTCGTGACCGTCTGGATGCCGAACAGCCATCCGAGCTGTGGCGTGGTGAGCCCCACCACGTCGCGGCCGTAGAGAGGCAGAAACGCGTTGAGCGCCCCGTTCAGGACGAACTGGGCCGCTTGCGCACCACTTGCGACGAGGACCAGGCGATTCTGAGCCACTTCGCCGATACCGGCCTTGAATCCCTGCCAGCGATCCGTGCTCGGAGGCGCGGTGGAACCGCTTCGCCACCCCATCACGATCAAGGGGGCCGCGAGGCCGATAACACCGGCCGCGAGAAATGCGAGATCAAAACGGCCTGCGGCAATCAGATACCCGGCCAGAACCGGTCCCAGCGCCTGCCCGGCACCTTGCGCAGTGGAATACGCACTCAGCCACGTTCCGCGCTTCAAGGGTGGCGCGATGTCCGAGAGACTGGCGGACGCGACGGGCCCGAAGATGGCCGTTGCACTGCCGTGCATGAACCGGAGCGTGATGAGCGCCGCCAACGTGGAGACGCCAAGGTACGTGAACGGCAGGGTCGCGAAGACCAACGCGCCACACACCAGCAAGGGACGTCGACCCAGAATGTCAGACCACGCGCCAGCCGGGAGCTTGAGGACGATCCCGGTCAGCGTCGATGCGCCCATCACCAAGCCGATCAACGCCGGCGCCGCTCCGAGATCGCGTGCGAAGAGCGGCAGCAAAGGCGTCCGGCAGATCGCGTAGCTGCAGTACGCCACGAAGCCTGCTGCACACAAGCGAACGAGCCCGCTTGCAGCGAGCTCTGCGCCGAAGTGCCGCTCCGGGAGCACATAATCGTCCGAGCTGACATCCGGCCGCCGCGGCAGGACTGATGGCATCGGCAACCTCGTTAATCGGTGCGTCGCCGGCGAGTGGCGTCCTTCGCTCGGCGCGTTGGGGCACCGGTGCGCGACCGCGCCACGGGCCGGGGACCCGTGGATCGTGCAGACTGTTCGAAGGCACGGTATAGCGATTCGAACAGAGCCATGCCCCGGTCGAGCAGCTCGTCGTCTTTAGAAATTGAGAGCTGCATGCCTTCGATCACAGTCCCGACGGTCGGTGCCTCCTGTGCGCCGAAGCGGCCATCCTTCAGATCGAGGTCGTGCACGATGCCGGCAATGCGAGCGACCGCCGGCTCCTGAATCGCGAAGACGGCGCAGAGTGTTTCAAACGTGCATCCCTCGCCCTGGTGGCTGAACTCCACGCCGAACATGTCGAACGGCACCCCGTCGTGCGGCACTGATTCGCGGTCGGCCACGAACGCGAACCGTCCATTAGGGTCCACGAAGCGCTTGATCAGCCATGCCGAGGCCATGCGGTCCACTCCCGGACGTGGACGCGTCACCCACAGACGATTCCCATAGTCCCGCGGATCGGCGCTGCCAGCCGTCCGCGATGGTTCAGCCGGGCGATGTGTGGCGAGGGCTTTGTGTTGGAGCTGCTGCAGCACCGTGGTGACGCGATCGCGACCGGCGCTTCCGAAGAAGTCGATGTGCTCGATCGCGCTCAAGCGTTCCCTGAATACCTCGACGAGGCGCCCCAGGGCTGGCGCGCGCGTCCCGCGGGGCCGGCGTGTGGCCGCGAGCCGTCCGAGTACTTGCTCGATGTCGCGTGCGAGGGTGGCGTACGCCTCCTGCCGCGCACGTCTGAACTCCTCCACCAGCGCATCGTCCGACCACGAATCGACGTTGTCAGCGGCAAAGACGGTCGCGTCCCCGCCAGCGGACTTGATTTCCGTCTTGAGCCACTCGAAGTCTTCGCGCGCACTGGGCGTGTCGGGCAGGACGTACACCGCCTGCTTGACCGGGAGGGCACCGAGCTGTTGCAGCCGTCGCCATGTGCGGACGCGCAAGTTCGAGGCGGTGGAGGGCAGCTGGTGCACAAATAGCAGCCAACGGCGCCCAGACTGGAACGGCCGAGGGGTAGCGCGGGATTGCGGTTGAGCTTTGACCGTACCAGTCATGCCTGAGTGACTTTAGACTTGACGTTGTAACGTTCGTTTCACAGTATAGATGAAGCGTTACGGCAGTCAATCCAATACGGGAGATGGGTCATGGTCTTGTTGAGACGCGCTGCGATGTGCATGACGGTAGCTGGGGGCCTTCTGTGGTCCGGCGTGGTGAGCGCACAGGAGACGCCGAGCGAGTACAAGACGGTCCTCACGACGCTGGGGAAGGGCGGCGATTTCAAAGAGGGCGTGCTGAAGGTGAACATCCCCCGAAACGATCTGCGTGTCACGATCAAACAAAGGCCGGCACCGACGCCGTTCGGCTTCGGCGGCTGGATCGCCCTCACGAAGGGCGAGGGAGGACACGAAGTCATGATGGGTGACCTCGTGCTCACCGAGGACGAAGTGAATCCCGTGATGTCGGCCATCCTCGACAACGGCCTCGATGTCACCGCGCTGCACAATCACTTCTTCTGGGAACAGCCGCGGGTCTTCTACATGCACGTGCACGGTATGGGGAGCGCGGCGGATCTGACCCGTCGCGTCAAGCCCGCCATCGATCTCATC
This sequence comes from Acidobacteriota bacterium, assembly GCA_016184105.1. Classification (NCBI taxonomy): domain Bacteria; kingdom Pseudomonadati; phylum Acidobacteriota; species Acidobacteriota bacterium. Next base: position 26,267 of record JACPDI010000010.1, on the reverse strand, counting down.
GACCAATCCGCGAGGCGCGCGTCGACCCCACCGGCCGCGCCGGTGGCATCAGCACCGACGCTGAACAGCGCCGCGCTCGCGAAGATCGTCGGCCACGAGGGCGAGCAGAACGGACCGGTCTACAAAATCACGATTGGCCGGCCCGATATCAACGTGCGGGAGCACGGCGCCGCGATCAACTCGCGGATGGGACTGAACACATGGGCGGCCTTCACGGGGACTGATGCGGAGGCCATGGTGGCCGGCGATGTCGCGATGCTCGAACATGAGGTCACGCCGGTGCTGAAGGCGCTACGCGGCAACGGACTCGACGTCGTCGCGATTCACCACCACATGACCGACGTGCAGCCGGTGGTGATCTTCCTCCACTACTACGGCACCGGACCCGCGGCAAAGCTCGCGCAGGGCGTCCGCGCCGCGGTTGACTTGCTAGGGAAGGCGGCAGCGAGTCGTCAGTGGTCGTCGACGCTTGGCCTTGACGGCGGCGGGTGTTTGGGATTCGAACTCGCGAGAGCGCTCGGAGGTGGACGTTAAGTCTTTCCGGACGTGAGCGTTAGAGGCGAATTTGCGCGATGCTCGTGGGCCGCAATCGAAAGACAGCCAATAGCGCAAAGCCTTCTGATTAAACGACTTAGGCTGTGTGGCTGGGAGACAGGGATTCGAACTCGGAGCGGGGCCTGTTTCTAACGCGGTGATGGCGCGCGACTTCTGATTCCAAGCGCTTGAATCACAGGCGGTTACGTCGCTCCTTTTCGTTCACTGCCGTCCACCCGAATCCTCGTGAATCTACCGCCGTCGTGGAGATATTTTGGAGACGGGCCGCCGCGTACTCTCCACCCCACCGATCGACTTTTGGCAGTGCGGAGCGCGCGCCTCGCGGCCTCCTCTCGTTGGTTGGGCACGAGCACACGGCGTTCCTGAAGAACGATCACGCCGAGCTGGACGGCGAGCAAGGATACTCATGAAGAAGCCAACGATGAAGCTTGATTCGGACGAAAAGACGTAGCTCGAGTCCGTCGACGGCGGCGACCGGAAGTCCGCCGGCGGCAAGCGCGAGCGGCGCTACTCTCGGTACGCGAAGGCGACGTCCCGGCAGGATCGCCGGCTGAACAAGACGTGGCTGCCGACGAAATGACGCTTCGATGAATGAACCAGGGAGGCCAGCGCAGCGCGTCGGCGGTCCCGGCTTAGCCAATCTCAGTCGGTGTCGTCCGTTTCATCTGGAGGCTGTTCGAGCGCCGCTGTCCCGCCTGGGCGTTCTGCCGGCCACGCTTTGAGTCCTGCTCGTTTCGCCGCGTCCCACAGCTGCTGATCGAACGTCGCCAGGACGATTTCGGCGGCGACGGATTCTTGCCAGGTCAAAGCGGACGCGAGTTGCACTGAATCGTAGCCGCGCAAGCCGTGCTCCCACGCCAGCCCCTCGGCTCGCTCGACCAGTGCCTCCGTCATCGGGACGCGCACAAGGTCCGGCCAATCTCCGATGAACAGTCGTCGAGCGTTCCGTGCAAGCTCCTGCGTGACGACACCGGTGCGAGCGGCTTTGGCGAGTGCCGCAACCACTTCAGCGCGGCTGACGATCGACGTTGCCGTCATCTCGGATTCGCCGGTGAGCGCGATCGTCTCCCTTGACCCGCGTTCGACGATGTAGCGCTTCACCAGTGCGCTCGCGTCGAGATACGCAATCACTCGCGATTTTCGACGACCAAATCGGCGACCGTTTTCGCGCCGCGGACCTTCCCGGCGGGCTTCGCCGGCCTGAGACGCCGGCCACTCCACGCAATCGTGCCGGCTCTCTTGAGAGCCTCGATGCGCTCCCGCAGCGACACCCCCTCGGGAATGATGCGAGCAACGGGTTGGCCATGGTCAGTGACGACAATCGTCCTTCCGGCCCGTACTTCGCGAACGCACTCGCTCAACGTCGATTTGAGTTCCCGGATGCCGATTCGCTTTTCGCGGGTTCCCATGAGGCTACATTGTATAAGATGTAGCCACGAGCGCAGCCGAAAACTGTCGATCGGATAGACGAGCGGGTTCGTCCCTGAAAGAACCACCAGGAACTGGTACACGAGCTTTGGCCTGGCGGCTCGTTTCTTCGGCTTCCTCGCTGCGGCGAGCCTTGGAGCGGATCGGTTACCGAGATGCAACCAACGCACGAACATCCTTGAGAAGAAGAAACAGGTGGTATGGATCGCTCGGCAAAGGGATGAAGTCAAAGCGCTCGTAGACCCTCATCTCCATCGGCGGGCCGACCGCCGTCTCTTGCTTTTGAGAATCGATGATGACGACCTGGCCGCCCGGCCTCAGGATCTTCTTCAGCAACGCGATGTACTCGGGGTGCTTGTCGATGTGGTGCCACGTTTCGGAGATGAACACACGATCAACGGAGGCATCGGCCAGGAGCGGATCGTCGGGTAAGGCGAGGATTTCCGCTCGACCGGCTCCGGCATCATCCCGGCGAGCTTTCCGGCGGGCAGCAGCAGCGTGTGGCCATTGCGCGCGCCATCGTCAACGATCCCGAGATCGTCTTCGCGGACGAGCCGACGGGAAACCTGGACACGCAAGACTGGTCTTTTCAGCGTAACTCGTATGAAGCCGGCGAATTGGCGTCTGCCGATTCTTTCGTTCGCTTTCGTCCACTCGCCTGTGTTTTCGGGTCTTGCCAGCGCAATGACACTCGCGGAAATCGTCTTCAAGAATCGCTGCCGCGGACCGCTCCGCTGGATGTCTGCGCCGATCTTCGTTGCCGATCGCCAAGGCGCCAAATCTCGATTCGCGTCCGACCGCGTCTCGCGTTAACATTTTCCTGAACTCCCCGGTTCTTGATGTCTTCTCGATGATTTCACGCGATCAACTGGACATCCGCCAGCATGCCGCGCAGCGGATGTTGGAGCGGAACATTTCGGTGGCCGACGTACTGGTCGTTCTGAACAGCGGCGCGACTATTGAGGACTATCCTGAAGACACGCCGTTTCCAAGCCGATTAACGCTTGGCTGGGTCGGGCAACGGCCGGTGCACGTGGTATGGGCCACCGCGGCCAGCACAGACCGGATTGTGATCATTACGGTCTATGAGCCGAACCCCGAGGAGTGGGACAATACCTTTCGCCGGAGGCGAACATGACGTGCGTGATTTGTAAGCACGGGACGACCGCGCCGGGCACGACGCGGATGGCGGTTGAACGCGGCTCGACGGTCCTGGTCGTACGCGGTGTACCGGCGCAGGTCTGCGAGTTGGCCGTTGCGGCCGAGGGCGGCGTACAGGTCGAGGTTCGCGAATACATCGCGGCGTGACGAGACCGCTTTCCGGTCAGCGGTAGTCTCGTTCCCCACCTCCCGGTTCGCGAATTGACCTGACGGTTCGGCGCCTTCACAAGGCCGAGATTGCCCTGGGGTGTTCAGGCCGGATCACCCACGCCTTGGATCGTGTCCTCGACGCGTGCGTCGAGCGTGAATCCCGCGAACGTCATCAGCACGCGACCGACCTGTTCCCAGGTGAAGGGCTTTGCCGTCGATGACGACCAGCGGCAGGTCGCCGTTCGTATCCGAGTCCCATTCGATGCGTCCGACAAGACGCTGGTCCGACGTCAGCTGCCAGCCGAACTGGGTGCGCTCGACGTAACGCCGCGCCATCTCGCGGCGCATGTTGGCGTACAGATGTCGAAAGAGCTCCCAGGCGTCGGCCTCGAGGTCTCCAAGCACGCGGAAGCTGTAACCGAGTTGACCGTCGCTCGTGATCTCCACCGCCTCCATCTCATGGCCGGTCGCCACGAGCACCGACCTGATCTGGAAGGTATGCGGAACGCCGTCCCCAAGGCTCTACCGCACGCGCCGCATTTGCTGTCCTGGCCCATGTCTGCCTCCTCACCGAAAGCCTCGCAACGTCATTCGGTGCGCGGCGCCTCGGGCTATCATGGCGCATGCGCCAGCGCACCTTCAAAGGGACCTGCGCACTGTGCGGGGCCAGCGTCGACAGACGTCGCAGCGCCGCTCATCACAGCAGCTGCGCAGCCGCTCATGACGTCGTCGCCTCGCGCGGGGCCGACCTCGTCACATTCCGTATCACCGCGGTGGGCGCTCCCGAGTATTGGCTGGACGCTGAAGCGGATGCTGGCGCGGCGCTGTCGACGCTGGACACTTTTCTTCGCAACATCTGGGTGGAGTGCTGTGGACACCTGAGCCTGTTTTCAGTGCCACCGTTTCGTTACTCATCCTCGCCGAGCGGCATATCGGGCTTGCTCGGGCGGGCCAATACTGAACGCAGCCTGCGCGCGAAGATCGGCGAGGTGTTCAACTTCACCGGCCAGAAGGGGACCTACGACTACGATTTCGGATCGACGACCCGGCTGACCATTGAGCGCACTGGCGTCCGGGATGGCCGCATCGGCAGGCGGTCCGAGGGCCCATCCCTGCTCGGACGCGATGTTCCTGCCGGTGGTCAACTCCCCGAGGATGGGCATCTGCGGGTACACCGGGTAGTCGACGCTGTGACCGGCGGCCCCGGCATTCCCGATCAAACGCGTGCTCTTGGAACTCCCCAGCCGGGAGTGAACGAACCGCTCGAGATGCAAGCGCCGCCCGGTGGCTGCAGCGGCCGTCCACTTGCGCGCGGAGATGTCACTTCAAAATGTCCCTTCGGGAAAGTTGGTCCGAGAACTGCCGCATTCGTTCAGGAAAGACGTTCAAGAGTGAGAAATAGGCTGAGAAGTTGCGCGGCCCGCGAACGATGCCGCGGTCACTGCGGCCAACTGCGTGAAAACATTGGCGTTCTATCGAGTTCTGCGGACTTCGTTTCGGTCCGCTTCGATCCGTGTCGTTTCCTGCGGTTTTTCGCGACGGCATTTCGATCCGCTGCTGCCTGGTTTCGCTCCGTTCCCGTGCAAGTTGTCTCAATTTGTCTCAGGCAACTCAGCCTTCCGGTGCGGTCATGGGATTCTCGGGCAGGCGCTCGCGGACGCGCACATCGTTTCGAAGATGTTGCCAATCCGGGTCAACGTTGAGTACAAGGGCGATGAACGAGGGAAGCGCCGCGACGGCCTCAGACAGGTAGGCCAACGCGCGGTCTGTCTCGCCCCTGCGTGCCAGCAGCGCCGCCAGCCCGTACCTCTCCAGCGCCCCCAGAGCGTGACCCTCGTCCTCACGTGCGAACATGCCCGACGCCTGCCGAAAGTGACGGTCTGACTCCTCTCCTCTGCCCAGCCTCCAGAACACCGCGGCGAACCGCTCCTCCAGTTCCAGACGGGCGCCGACCACATTGGGCCCACGCAGGCTCGATCCGGTCTCCTGAACCTGCACCGCCTGGCGCGCGGACGCTTCCGCTCGTGCGTAACCGCCACGCAGGAGACAGAGGCGCGCCAGGAGGAGGTGCGCGTAGCCGAGCGTCGCGTCCAGGCGGACGGCTTCGGTCAGCTCCTTGATCGCGTCGTCCAGGCGACCGCGCCCGAAGGCGAGTCCTCGGCCACGCGCCGCGTGGGCAAGCGCGTTGCCCGGATCGAGACGAATAGCCTCACCAGACGCGGCGATCGCCTCGTCAAATCGTCCCGTGTTCAAATAGGCCACGCCAAGCCAGTGGTGGGCGACGGACAACCGCGGATTGATCGCCAGTGCTCGCCGTTCCAGCTCCACGGCCTTCTCGGAAAATTGCGGCGTCCCGGAGAAGAACGCTTTCAGGTCGTACGCAGCGCCGAGTGCGGCCCATGCGGAGGCATACCGCGGGTCGTGCTCGATAGCGCTCTCGAACAGCTCGATCGCGCGCTCGAGAGATGACTGCTCAGCGCGTCGCAGTTCGACCAGGCCGCGGGAGTAGTACTCATACGCTTGTATTGACTGCGTCTCGGGCTCTTCGATCGCCAGCACCTCGGACGCGTGCAGCCGGAGATCGAGGTCGTGTGTGAGTTCGTGAACGATCTGGTCCTGCAACGCGAAGATCTGGGTCATGTCGCCATCGAGCCTGACGGTGTTCGTGACCGTGCCGGTCGGCACGTCAACGAAGCGGGCGGTGACACGCAGGGCATTGCCCTGCCGCTGGTACCCTCCGGTGACAATGCAGGTGGCGCCCAACTGACGCCCAAGCCGGATTGCGAGATCGCGCTCGCCGTTGCGACCGCGGGTGTCATCCCCGTCCAGCCGCTGAAGCGTATCGGCAACCTGCTCCGTGCCGATGACGGTCACGGCATGCAGGTGCTTTAGGTCGGACGTGACCGTCTCGGCCAGGCCGGCCGCGATCCAATCGTCGGCGGGCTGCCCGGTGATATTGGTGAAGCGCAGCACCGCGACTCGATGTCCCGATCGACCTTCTGAGCCGCCTCCGTGTGTCAGCGTCGCGCCCGCGGAGCTCGCTCCACGCTGGCTGGGACTTTCACCTGTCATGGTGAGACCACGTCGTGCGTCCTCGAGCGCCTCGCGAAATTCTGCCGCGCTCTGGTATCGGCCGGCCGGATCTTTTGCCAGCGCCCGGGTCACAACGCGTTCGAGGTCGGGAGATCCCACGGGAAGGGGCGCGGGGGAGCCGTGGAGGATGCCCTCGAGCAGGTCTGCGGCACTGCTCGTGTCGAACGGCAGTTGACCGGCGAGCATTTCATGGAGCACCACGCCGAGCGAGAACAGGTCGGAGCGGCCATCGATCGGGAGGTTTCGCGCCTGTTCGGGCGACATGTAGGCCAACGTGCCCAGGACGACGTCCGCGGCCGTCACCGGCGCCGGTGTGTGGCTGGTCGTGAGGGTGACGTCAGGCCGGTACTTCGCCAACCCGAAGTCGAGGACCTTCGCGACCCCGCGGTCGTCGATCATGATGTTGCTGCTTTTGATATCCCGATGGACCAGCCCGCGACCATGCGCCTCCTCCAGGGCCGCGGCCACCTGGATCGCGATGGCGATGCCCTCCAGCGGCGGCACCGGGCCGCGCGCCGTCCGGCGGGACAGCGGTTCCCCGCGCACGCATTCCATCACGATGAACAGCGCGCCTTCGTACTCCTCGATGTCGAAGATGGCGGCGACGTGCGGCGAACGGAGCGCGGCAGCCGCCCGCGCCTCTCCCAGGAGACGCGCCCGACTCTCGGGATCGGCCTGTCGCGACGCGGGCAGGAACTTCAACGCGACGTTCCGATCCAGGCGCAGATCGCGCGCGCGGTACACCTCGCCCATGCCGCCGACACCGAGGCGTTCCTCCACGCGATAGTGCAGCACGGTACAGCCGATCATCACAAGCCGCCGCCTGCGGCGCCCGCCGGTGCCCCGGCGGGCAGGGCACGACCGATCGTCCACTCGTACGTAGCACGGGCGGATCGATAGTCCCATTCCGCCTGGGCGCGGACCGCATCGGCGCGCGCCAGGGCGGCCTGCGCGTCCAGCAGCTCGTTCACGGTGCCTGCACCGACGCGATACCGTTCCCGCGCGATGCGGACGTTTTCGTCCGCGTCACGGATCAGCACCTCGGCTGCGCCGATGGCCTCATGCGTCTCGCGGAGTTTCGCATGCGCGGACCACACCTCCGCCTGCACCGTCTGCTTCGTTCGCTCCACCTCCGCCTCGTCGCGCGCGCGGGCGGCCCTGGCCCCGGCGAGCCGGTGCTGTTTCGCAAATCCGTCGAACAACGACCAGCTCACGCTGACGCCAAGGCGCCAGTCGCGGTCCGACGGGAAGAAGCGGTTATCCCGCACCCCGGCCGTCCATTCGGCCCCGATGCGAGGCCCGAACGCGCTCCGTGCACCCGCGACCGCTTCCGTCGCGGCCGTCGCCCGCTCGATGGCGGCGCGGATGGTCGGCCGGCCGGCCACCGCCTGCGCGAGCGCACGGGTCACGTCGATCGCATCCGCCGGCATGAGCGAGTCGCCCTGCGGCGCTGCCTCGACGAGCGTATCAACCGGCAGTCCCATCGCCGTATTCAGCGCGCCGCGTGCCTGCCGTACCAGACTCTCGATACGCACCCGCGCGAGGCGCGCTTCCGCCACCTGGACTTGCGCCTGGATGACATCGCCTCCGGACACCGCTCCAGCCGCGCGCCGCTCCGAGGCCAGTCTGAAGTGCTCCTCGGCGCGCGCCAGGTTGGTTGCGGCCACCTCCTCGCCGTCGCGCGCGGCGACCAGCGCATAGAACGCGCGCCGCACCTCCAGCGAAAGATCCTGGCGCACCCGCGCCGCCTCGTGGTCCGCGGCGGCACGATGGGCCATCGCGACGCGCAAGTCGGCTGCCCGCTTACCGCTGTCGTAGAGCGTGTAGCGGCCGGAGAGGCCCGCGGTCCAGTCGTTGGTCGGCCCGATCGTGCTCGGAATGTCCGACCCCAACAGGCCTCCCGGGAGGAAGGCGTGCGTTTCCCATCGCGTATACCCGGCGGTCACGCTGAGGGTGGGATAGTACGGCGCACGCGCCTCCCCCACCGCCTCTTCCGCCACACGCACGCCCTCGGCCGCCGCTCGCGCGCGCGGGTTGCGGTCGAGCGCGATTCGCACGGCCGCGTCCACCGTCAAGGGGGCCGGCGGCGGCGCCTGCGCGACGAGGGGCGCCGGGACCGTCAGGACTCCCAGCACCAGAAGAATGACGACGATGTGGCTGTCACGGGTGAGCGCGCTCAGTGTCGAGTCCATGGCTTGTCTTCGTCCTTGCTTGTCAGGCCAGCGTCTTGCGAAATCGGCGCGACGCGAGCCACAGCGTTGCCGTTCCCATCACCGCCAGGCTCAGCATCTGCGGCCAGAGAATGTCGGGCCCCACGCCCTTGAGAAACACGCCTCGCACGATGACCAGGAAATATCGGAGCGGATTGAGGTAGGTCAGCCACTGCACCGCCGCGGGCATGTTCGCAATCGGGAACATGAAGCCGGAGAGCAGGACCGCCGGAAAGTAGAAGAAGAAGCTGCTCATCATCGCCTGCTGCTGCGTCTGGCTCACCGTCGAGATCAGGAGTCCGACGCCCAGCGTCGTCAGGAGGTAGAGCGCCGTCGCGCCGAAGAGCACGAGCAGGCTGCCCCGGATGGGCACGTCGAACCAGCCCACGCCAATCGTCGTAATGAGCAGGACATCTGCGAAGCCGATCAGCGCGAAGGGCACGGTCTTGCCGAGGATGAACTCGATCGACGTGATCGGCGTGACGATGATCTGTTCCATCGTCCCGATCTCTTTCCAAGGCTCCGGGGATCCCGCACGATGTGCAGTACTTCTTTTCGCGCGACGGCCCACGTCCGCCGCGCCTTCACTGCCGCACCTCGGACTGTTTCGCGTCGCGGCGGTCGCGCGCCTCGATCAGTGACACGAACACATCCTCGAGCGACGGCAGGATCTGCTCGACGCGCTCCACACGATAGCCGCGCTCCTCCAGACCGTGGCGGATGGGGCCGCTGAGCGCCGGATCGGATACGACCGCATGAAAACCCGCCCCGAACAGCGCCACTTCGGACACACCGGCGAGTGTCTCGACCTCACTCATCGCCTCGTGTGGACGGTCGGTGATCACGTCCAGGACGGTCTCACGCATGACCTCTGTCTTCAGCGTGTTCGGGGTGCCGCTCGCGATCAGCTCACCCCGGTAGATGAGTGCCAGGCGATCGCAGTATTCCGCCTCGTCCATATAGTGGGTCGTGACGAACACGGTCGTGCCCTGCGCCGACAAGTCGTAGATCAGGTCCCAGAACCGGCGACGGCTGATCGGATCGACTCCCGACGTCGGCTCGTCCAGGAAGACGATGGGCGGCTCGTGCAGGATCGCGCACCCGAGGGACAGCCGTTGTTTCCATCCGCCGGAGAGGACGCCTGTTCGCGTACGGCGATGATCCTCAAGGCCCGCCATCTCGAGCACCCACGCCTTGCGGGCGGCGCGCTTGCCGGGATCGACGCGGTAAATGCCGCTATAGAAATTGATGTTCTCCTCCACGGTCAGGTCTTCGTAGAGCGAAAACTTCTGGCTCATGTACCCGACCTGGGTCTTGATCTGTTCAGCCTGGGTGCGGATGTCGAAGCCGGCCACCGCGCCGCGGCCACCGGTGGGGGCGAGAATGCCGGTCAACATCCGGATGGTCGTGCTCTTGCCAGCCCCGTTGGGGCCGAGAAATCCGAAGATCTCTCCGCGCCGCACGTCGAAGCTGACTTTGTTGACGGCGACAAAGCTGCCAAAGCGGCGTTCGAGACCGTCCACGGTGACGGCCAGCCCGCGCACATCACCGTTCATGGCGAGCCTCCGCGTCCGGGCGAGCGTTTGTAAGCACCGACACGAACACGTCTTCGAGCGCCGGCTCGATGGGCAGGATGCGCTCGATGTGATGACCGCGGCCGGCCAGCATCGTCTCGACGTGCTGGACGCCCTCGGCATCTGCGGTCAAGACGTGCACCCGGTCGCCGAACATCGTGACGGCTCCGGCGGGCAGCGATCCCCGTAGCGTCGCCGCGATCCGCCGCGGCTCCTGTCCGCGGACTTCCAGCAGCACGCCGCGCATCAGCCGCTTGACGCCGGCAGGCGTATCGATCGCGAGCAGCCTCCCCTGGTGCAGCAGGCCGACGCGATTGCAGCGCTCGGCTTCATCCAGATATGCGGTTGCCACGAAGATCGTCACGTTCTCGCGCAGGAGCTGGTACAAGATCCGCCAGAAGTCGCGACGGGAAACCGGATCGACGCCGTTGGTCGGCTCGTCGAGCAGCAGGACTTTCGGCGTGTGAATCAGGGCGCAGGCGAGCCCGAGCTTCTGCTTCATGCCGCCCGAGAGATTGCCGGCCAGGCGCCTGGTGAACGGCGTCAAGTTACTGAAGGCCAGCAGGCGCTCGACCTTCTCCTCGCGCCCACGGCGCGGCACGCCATGGATGTCGGCGTAAAAATGGATGTTCTCGGTGACCGTCAGGTCCGGGTAGAGGCCGAAGCGCTGGCTCATGTAGCCGATGTCGTCCTTGACCGCCTCCGCATCCCGCACCACGTCGTGGCCGGCCACCCAGGCGTTGCCTGCCGTCGGGGGGAGGATCGCGGCCAGCAGCCGCATGGTCGTGGTCTTCCCAGCGCCGTCCGGGCCGACGAGCCCGAAGATCTCTCCCGGCGACACGCTGAACGTGAGGTGCTCAACCGCTGCGACGGACCCAAACGATCGCGTGAGGCCGTCGGCGCGAATCGCGGCGTTGGACGTCGGCTGCGTACCGCCCGCGAGGCGTCTATCGGCTTGCACGGGGCACCTCGGCGAGCAGGATGGCGGCATCCGCCGGCATGCCCGGTTTCAGCTCGAAGGACGGGTTCGGCACGTCGATCTTGATGCGGTAGACGAGCTTTACGCGCTCCTTCTCGGTTTGCACGTTCTTCGGCGTAAACTCCGCCTCCGACGCGATGAAGGACACCACGCCGTCGTACGCCTTGTCCGAGTAGGTGTCGGCCGTGACACGTGCGCGCTGGCCGAGCTTCACCCGACCGAGGTCGGTCTCGGCGATGTAGGCGCGGAGCCAAACGTCGCCGAGGACGCCAATCGTCACCACCGGGGTGCCGGGACTGATGTATTCACCGGGTTCGATATTCTCGGCGAGCACGATGCCGGAGATGGGCGCGACGAGCAGCGCGTCGTCGAGGCGGGTCTGCGAGAGGCCTCGCGCCTGTCTGGCGCGCTCGAGGCGGGCACGGGCCTGGGCAATCCGTTCGTGACGCGGCCCTTTTCGAAGCAACGCCAGACGTTCCTCGGCGTCGCGAAGCTGCGCGCGTGCGACGGCGAGCGTCGCGTCGGCCGCTTCCCGCTCGCGCGCGGAGACGATGTCCTGCGCGTAGAGGTCCGACTGGCGCGCGGCCTCGGCGCGCCAACGCTCTTTTTCGGCACGCGCGCGCCCCAAGACCGCTTCGCCCTGCGCGATCTCCTCGGGCCGCGAGCCGGCCTCGAGCTCCGCGAGGTCGGCCGCAGCCGCCTGGACCTCCGCCTGCTGTAGGGCGACCTGCTGCGCAAGTTCGACGCGATCGAGACGGGCGATGATCTGGCCCGCGGAGACCACGTCGCCTTCCGACACCAGCCTCGCGTCCATGCGGCCCGCGGCTTTGAAGCTGGCCTGCGCCTCCGTGATTTCGATGTTCCCTGACACGAGAAGGCGGTCGGTCGGGTCCGCCGGCTGCCGCCGGGCATAGAACAAGCCGGAGCCGCCGAGCACCACCACCGCGACGAGTACCATGAGTCGTTTCTTCATATCGATTCCCCGATGCCGTCGTCTCTCCGCGTCGAATGTGAACGATTATTCACTTCAGCGCTAAATTTTTTTGAGCCTCCAACCGTCGCGTCCGACGCGGCCCGGCCGCCGTTGAGACCGTGCGATTCCTCTCGGACGAAGACCTGAGTTCGGCGTTTCACCCCCAACGGAGCCGCCCGCCTCCTTGATCTCGATCGTGGCGGTAGAGACGGCCGAGCCATCGAACGCGCGACCCGCCTGGTCGGGCAAGTCACCCGTGCTTTCCTGGAGCGTCCACGACCCTGAAAGAGTCGGTGTCCCGGGCGATTGCGCCGACGTCCCGGTCATGCCACCGCCGGCCAGAGTCACAAGGACGGCGAGCACCCAAGGTCCGGTGTGCCGTCCAGACAATGATGGCGTCGGCCTCCGCAGATCCTGCTGCATGACGTTCACGTCACCCTTCATTGACATCGTGGACACGCGCCTTGTCTCGCATACCGCCCGTCCCGAGTCCGCACCAGGAACCCCTCTGCGACAAGCGTCGCCAGCACGTGGCGGCAGACGTCGGACTCCAGGCCAAAGAGCCGCGCCGCCTGTGCCTCGGTGAGGAGCAGACCCGGCATCTCCCGATACTCGCCGCGCACGCGACGGCAGGGCGACGCGTCGATCGTGGGTCTCCCCTCCGGCCACCGAGGGCAATCCGGTGCCCGTGGGTCGTCGCCTGCCATCACCACCTCACCGGTCATCCCGGTGCCCATGGACGGCGGTCTCCTGGTGCTCGGCCGCACCCGTCGCACCAGCCTTGTACAGCGCCTCGACGTAGTGCAGGTAGTCCACGTACGCCGCGACGTACGCCCGGCCCGCGTCCACATTGCTGTCGGCACGCGCCCCTGTTTCACGCGCCCTTGCGAAGCGCTCCCGAACGCTGCGACTCACATGGGCGGTCACGTCGCCCACCACGGTTTCCACCGAACCGGTGGCGAGCGAGCGGTCGACCGCAGCGACAAACGGCTCGATGTGACCGGCCGGCTTCAGTCCGTCGTACGGCGCGCCCTCTCCGGCCCGGTGGATGCGCACGAGCGTTTCAAAGAACCACGTATCAGCGAGAGCACGGGCGTCCGCGCCGAGTGCGCGAACCGTGAGCGTCCGCGTGAAGGCGGCGCGCACGTCAGCTTCGCGCTCGGGCGCCACCCACCGAAGCACCAGGCCCACATCGTCCTTCTCGAGGGCCGTGCGAGCCGCCTGCACCACAGGGCCGTCCAACGCATCGCAATGCGCAGACGCGGACGCGGGGTACAGAACAAGGCTTGCGACCACCATCACCACCGCAGCAACTGTTCTAGGCATTCGTTCTCCTCTCGTTCTCCTGCGACGCCAATCGTTTCGAAGCTGGCCGTCTGACGTGACGCTCCATTCACATCAGACGCAAAAAAAGGGGACTTCGTTCAATCCGCCCGAATTGCTCCGGCGAATATCTTCCAAGCACGCTCGGCGTGCTGCGTGATATCGAACTCGCCATCACTCATGTGGCAGAGGATCGCCGCAGGTCGTCCTTGTTCTCGAAATGCCGGTACGGCGCGGACGGGACGATGCCGACCCGGCGTGCCACCGACGCAATACTTAGTCGTCTGATGCCATGCCGGGCCACCACGGCGAGTGCCGCTTGCGCGATCTGCTCCTGACGAATTTCAGTATCCAGTTTCAGTGCCATTAAGAACGTCAATTCACAATGTGGCGCTGATTTAGGTCGGTGTCAAGTGACGATGACATTTGGCATTGATCGCCGCCGGCCGTCAGTGTCATGCGGCCGGCGCGCGGACTCGGACGTTGCCGGCATGGATGCAAGACCTCGTGCGCGAGCTGCTCAGCAGAGATCATGATCGCCCGGTCCCCCCGATTCGCAGGCGACGCGACCGAGCGCGAGCGAAGCCGACTCCCAGAAGAGTCGTGGCATCGCGCGCATCATGAACGAGGCGTTCGGACGTCTGCTCGCCGCGAGTGACGACGAGCGCCGCGACGTGTTCTGACGACGGCTCGTCGATTGGACACAGCCGTCGAGAATGTCGAGAAAGACTTCAGGGTCTGCTGGACGCTCGACGTGCTCTTCAACGGGCTCCCTGAAGATCACCCGCGCCTCCTCTTCAAGGGCGGCACGTCACTGTCGAAGTCGTTCGGCCTGATCAACCGCTTTTTCGAGGACATCGATATCACGGTGTTCCGCAAGAACCTTGCGAGCCGGCGCCAGAGGCCCTGTTGTGGCGCCTCGCAGGGACAATTTCAGGGACAGGCGTGGCGCGGCTTGACTGAACGACCGGCACCGTGGAATCATCAAATTTGATGCGAATTTGATGAGGCCACACATGCTCGATCTCGCCAACGACATCCGCTCGCTCAGTGACTTCAAGCGCAACACGCTCGACCTGCTGAATCGCCTCAGAAAGACAGGTCATCCCCTGGTTCTGACCATTAACGGAAAGGCGGCGCTGGTCGTGCAGAACGCGGAGGCTTACCAAACGCTCCTCGACCGCGTGGAGGCCATCGAGGGCATTCAACGCGGGCTGGCCGATGTGAAGGCCGGTCGCACAAAGCCCGCGCGGCAGGCGTTCGATCGGCTGCGTCGCAAGCATGGCATACCGCGTTGACATTGCGCGGAGTGCGGAAGCTGAACTCGAGGCGCTGTACCTGTGGGTCGTTGAGCGCGCTCCGCAGCAGGGTGCCGCGTGGTTCAACGGTCTCGAGCGGGCCGTTCTCTCGCTCGACCAACACCCGGAGCGCTGTCCGGTTGCGGCTGCGAGTATCGAACCGGACCGCCCGGTTCGGGTGCTCAGCTACGGTCGAAAGCCTCACGTGTACCGCGACTTCTTCACCGTCGACCACAACGCGCAGGTCGTTCGCGTGGTGCACGTGAGGCGTGGCGCCAGGCGACGGCCGACGCCGGACGAGTTGAAGGGCGAGTAGTCCTCAGCCGAGAGCCAGGCTTTTCTGCCGGAGATCGGCGCGTCGCGACCATCAGAGCAGTGTTGCGAACGCCCGCACGTAGTACACCGCCACCGTGAGGAGCGCGCATCCACTGACAATCTGCAACGGACGGCGCCAGCGGGCCAGCGACACGAACCGCATGATCAGACCCGCGAAGAGACCGACGATCAGAAACGGCAATCCTCGGCCGACTCCAAAGGCGAACGCGAGCAGTAGACCGTATTCAGCGCGGGCTTGCGCCGCGGAAACCGTCAGCAGAACGAGGAGCGGGGCTGCTGAGGTCCCCAGACTAAATATGAATCCGTAGAGGAACGCGCCGCTGATTCCTGGACGTCGTAAGTCGGCGAGTCGTTGAACCTTCAGCCGGGGACCCCGGAATGCGACCACCGCCGCAACGAGGGAGAACACCGCCATGCCGAGCGCCCAATACCGGCCGAACGATTCGGTGAGAATCGCGCCGAGCCGACCAGCGACGGCACCAAGCAATGTGAGATTGACGACAATCCCGAGGAAGAACGCGAGCGCAACCAGGAGGCCACTGCGTCGCTCCTGGCTCTCGGTCCCCCCGGTTACCGCCGCTACGCCTATTCCCACAGGGAGCGTGCACGGACAGACGGCACTCGCGAGCACACCGGCGACAATGGCCACGAGTACTGCGGCTCCACTCGCGTCAGGCAGCCACGCACCAAACCTCTGCAGAAAGTCTTCGAGAATCACTGCGATTGGGCGGGCGTCGGCACTCCAGCCTTGTACCCAAGTTCGTTGATCGCGCGGGTCAAGGCATCGACGCTGACTTGGCCATGTTCGTATTGGACGGTCACGTTGTGCTTTGCCAAATCGACCTCGGCTTTCCGGACGCCCTGGACAGCTTGCAGCGTGTTCTTGACGCTACCAGCGCAGACCATGCAGATCATGCCGTTGACAGGAACGGTGACGGTCCGTACCTCTGCTCGGTTTGAGGGTGAGTCCTGGGCCGTCGGGGTCGCCTCACGTTGGCAGGCGGTTGACAAGACCGCGATGCTCAGCACGAGCGCCGCAAGCCCCCACAACGCGGCTCGGTGGCGATTTCTCGGTGGTCTCAGCGTTGGCCTCTCTCGGTGTCGCTTACTTTCGCGATTTTCGCCGCGCCGCCGCAGGCGCGCCCTGCGCGTGCAAATCGAGCCTCGGCGCATCCGTCTCCGGCTCTTCCGCCCCCGAGATAATCTGACACAGTCCTCGACACGTTGGTTCTTTCTTGCCGTCCCACTTGGCAAGTTCGGCCGCCAGTTGATCACGAAAGCATGCGAGTTGCTGGATTCGCTCCTCGACCGCTGTGAGGTGCCGTCGCGACAGATCCAGCACGTGGGAGCACGGCGTGTCGCCGGCGCGACTCAACTTGAGAATCTCACCGATTTCTTCGAGCGAAAAGCCTAGGGACTGGGCTTTTCGGATGAAGCGCAGTTCCTCGACCGTGGTCTCGGAATATCGCCGGTACCCTGTCGCCGAGCGCGGTGCGGGCGCCAGCAACCCGATGCTCTCGTAATACCGAATGGTCGGCGCCGTCAGGCCGGTGCGCTCGGCCACGTCCCCAATGAGCAAACCTGCCATCTCGACCAGTACACACCCTCAAGGGGACTTGAGGGTCAAGTATTTTCTCCGGCGTCGAGAACCTCGAATCCGATCTTGGTGAGGGCATCCTTGAGCTGCTGCTCGCGAACGTGCTCAGGCTCATACCTCACCCGGATACGCTTTTTCGTCACCTTCGACGTGACGTCTCGGACGCCAGGGATGGAGGTCAGCGCTCCCGCAATCTTTTCGGCACACCCTTCGCAGACCATGGTCGGAACCAGGAACTCTCGATCTGCCAACGGCGCCGTTGCGGTCACTTCTTCGCGGCCGAGCTCGACGCGACGGACGCCGATGGTGTTCAGAAAGTTCGCGAAGATGCTCATGGTGCGGCCACCTCTGTTTCGTACCCGGCCTCACTGAGGCGCTCCGCGATCGACCGGGGCTCGACGACCGCTGTGTCAAAGAGCACGTCGATCCGCTGGCGATCCGCTTGCGCGCGGACCTGCCCGACACCCTCCACCGTGTTGAGCAGCCGCGCGACGCGCTGCTCGCAGGCTGCACAATGAAGCTGCTGTTCGCCGGTGACTTCGAACGTGACTGATTTCAACATAGCGACTCGCGTCCTCTTTCGATTGCCTATGGGTTTCCAGTAGCGGCGGCCGGCGGCGGCTGGCCAACCGTTCTAATGGCCTCGAAGAAATACGTGCCGCGCCCCCACAGCGAATTGATGAAGATCGTCGTGACGCTGGCGGCCATCGCGACCATGCCCCACACCGGGTACACCAGCCCCGTGGCCGCGGCGGGGATGCCGATGCCGTTGAAGAGGAACGCCAGCGACACGTTCTGCACGATCTTTCGATAACTCTCTCGGCTCACGCCGTACGCGTCGAGCACCGCCCCGAGTCGTTGACTGAGGATGATGACGTCCGCGGACTCGATCGCGATATCCGCGCCACTGCCAAACGCGATTCCGACGTCTGCCTGCATCAGCGCCGGCGCGTCGTTGATGCCGTCGCCGACCATGGCGACTCGCTCACGCTCTTGCAGTTTCCGGATCAACACGGCCTTTTCGGCGGGCAGTACGCGAGCATGGACCTCTTCAATGCCAGCGGCACCAGCGAAATGCCGGGCCGCCTGCTCATTGTCACCCGTGATGAGAGCGGTGCGGATACCCAGCGCGTGCAGACGGCGGACGGTCTCGACGGCGTCAGGCCTCACCGCGTCCCCGAGTGCCACGAGACCACGCAGCACGCCGTCCCGCGCGACGCCGATCACGGTGAGCCCGCCTGCTTCGAGCTCGTTGATCCGTGTGTCTTGGGGGAGGTCCACCCCGTCTGCCGCGAGAAACGCCGGGCTGCCGACCGTGAGCCGATTGCCATTGAGACGGGCCCGGACGCCCCGACCCGTGACCGCCTCGAATCCCTCGACCTCCGACAGCGGCAGACCACGTCGAAACGCCTCTTCGACGATCGCGCGCGCCAGCGGGTGCTCGGATGACGCTTCGACGGCCGCAGCGAGGGTGAGCACCTCCTCTTCGGTGCCCGAGACGGCGACGATCTGGCGCAACGCAGGCTTGCCCTCCGTCAACGTCCCTGTCTTGTCGAACACGACCCGCTGCACACGACGCAGCGCTTGAAAGGCCTCGCCCGTGCGCATGAGCACGCCTCGTTCGGCAGCTTCGCCGGCCCCGCGGACAATCGAGAGCGGCGCCGAGATTCCCACCGCGCAGGGATAGCCCATCACCAGAACGCTCAACCCCGCAAACATGGCCCGCTGGAGGTCGGGAGACCCTCCGATTACCAGTGGACCGAGCAGCCAGAAGAGCGTCGACCCGGCCGCCATGACCAGCACGAACGGCGTGTAGACCTGCAGGACGCGATCGACCAGATGAAGTAGACCGGGTTTGAGCGCCCGGGCGTCCTCCACGCTGCGGATGACCTGCCTCAGAAAACTCTCCTCACCCACGACGGTCGCACGCACGAGCAACGTGCCATGCCCGTTTAACGAACCACTCAACGTCCGATCGCCAGGACGCTTCTGGACGAGCGCCGGTTCGCCGGTGACTAGCGATTCGTCCACGTCCGAGTCCCCAGATTCGACCACTCCGTCAATGGCCACCCGAGAACCTGGGCGGATCCGGACCAAGTCGCCAACACGGACCTGTTCGAGCGGCACGACCTCTTCCTTGCCGTTCTTCACCACGTACGCGACGTCAGGCTCAAGGTCGAGCAACTTCTTGACCGCTTGCGAACTGCGCGTTTTGACGATCAGCGACAGCCACTCGGAAAAGATGTGATAGCTGATCACCATCACCGCCACCGAGAAAAATGCCACGGTCGGATACCCGACCGGGTTGAAGGCGAGGCCGATCGCGCCGCCGGCCAACCCCGCAAAGGCGCCGAACTCCACGAGCACGTGCTGGTTCAGGATGCCACGCCGCAGCGCCATGAAGGCCATGCGCACGATGTGGCCGCCCACGTCGAAGATGACAACGAGCGCGAGCACGCCGGCGATCCAGGGGACGACGGGACCGAACGCGTCCTTCAATTGAAGGTAATAGATCCCGGCGCCGAAGGCCGACAACAGCGCTGAGCCGCCGATCGCCGATTGCAGCCCGTAGCTGCGCAAGACGACGAAGGCGAGCGCGACGAGGCTCGCAATGGAAAAGACGCAGAGCGGAAACCAAGGGCTATCGACTGGGTAACCGACCAATCCCATCGCCGCAATCGACATCGTCAGGGCGGTCAGGAAGCGTCCACGCTCACGCACCAATGCGCGCTCTTCTTCCTCATAGGGACGCAGCTTGCGCGGATCGGAGAGCGTGTAGCCGATGTCAGTGAGCGTCTGCAGTAGATCCTCCGCGCGCGTCACGATCGGGTCGTACTCGATGAGCGCCTGTTCGTGAGTCAGGCTCACGGCGACTTTCTCGACGCCAGGTCGCTTGCTCAGCGCCTTTTCGATCGTGCCCGTGCACAGCGAACAGTGGAGTCCCCCAATGCGGGCACGAATTCTGCGGCGGCCGGGTAGCTTGGACGGTTCTTCGCTCCAGAAATGTGGAGCGGCTTCCACACTTGCGACGACATTCATGATGAGACCTCGATTGCCCGACGTCGGTTCAGACGCAAGTACAACCCTTCAAGGGGACTTGAGGGTCAAGAAGTGTTTTAGGACCGATAAGGCTTGACTCTGGAGTGCGCTCCAGGGTGGATACTTCTGCAATAAGCTCCTGCTGCAGATCTCCCATCCCCGTGCTTGCAGCGGTAGCGCCGCGATGTCCTCAGAGCGGCACGAAAGGCCTTGCCGTCGATTTGCTCACCGTCAAGGCCTTGCTCTGCGAGTCCGCACTCAGGGGCGTTCGGGAGGGTCCTTATCGATTCTGTGCCGACCCCGCGTGCGCGGTGGTGTACTTCGACGACAACGGTCACGTCTTCAACACGGCGGACCTCCGCGTGCCCGTCTGGCAGAAGCAGCCCGCCGGTGCCCGCATGATCTGTTATTGCTTCGATGAGAATGAGACGTCTATGGCACTTGAGTTCGCCCAGACGGGTCGGTGTGACGCTTCGCTGTGAGTGCGGGACCATATCGCGGCCGGCCGCTGCGCCTGCGAAGTGCGGAACCCGCGCGGCGCGTGCTGCTTGGGCGATGTGATGAAGGCCGCCGCACGGATCGAGGCTGAGTGTGCCTCGGTCCTTCAGAAGTAAGCCCATGGCTACCAAATATCGGATCAGTGAAGTGGCAGAGAAAGCGGGCATCACGCCTGATGCCATGCGTTACTACGAGCGGCTCGGCGTGTTGCCCCGCGCGCCGCGGACGGCTGGTGGGCTACGAGCGTACGGGGACGACGTGCTGCCACGGGTGCGGTTCATTCAACAGGCCCAGGCAATGGGGCTGACCTTGAAGGACGTGAGAGAGCTCGTTTCCAACGAAGGACGTGGCGGGTATCAGCGATGCCGGCGGGTCCGTGATCTCCTGAAGAGCCGGCTTGCTGGCGTGGACGCCCGGCTCAAGGAGATGCAGGCGTTTCGACGGACGCTCCGCACCCACCTCCAGGATTGCGAGCACGCCCTCGAGCAGGAGAGACCCGTCTGCCCGGTGATGGCCGAATTGGGTGGGTTAAGCCAGTGAAGACGGCCCTCGCGTCCGTGCTGGCAGCCGGGGTGGCATCGGCCTGTTGTATCGGCCCCGTCGCGTTCGTACTCCTCGGCGCCGGCACGTTCGGCGCGTCCTTGTCCGCGCTGGAGCTGTACCGTCCATTCTTGCTCACGGCGACGGCGCTGTTGCTGGGCGGCGCGTTTTTCGTCGCCTATCGCCCGACGACCGATTGCGGCACGTGCTCCCCCGCGTCGCGGAGACGGACGCGCGTCGCGGTGTGGCTAGCGGCGGCACTCACCACAGCACTGGTCACGTTTCCGTACTACGTTGAATATCTCTTCTGAAGGAGCACATATGCGAAAGGTTCTGGCACTTGCAGCGGCGATCGCAGTCAGCGGCGTCGCAACGGCTACGGCGGTACGCGCGCAGTCAACGCAGACCAAGCCGGCGGAAGCCACGAAAGTCTGCACGATGAAAGTCACTGGCATGACCTGTTCGGGATGTGAGGCGGCGGTGGAGATCGCTGCGAAACAGATCGACGGCGTCAAAGACGCGAAGGCCAGTTACGCGAAAGGGACGGCTGAGGTCACCTACGATTCCGCCAAGACATCGCCGGACGCGATCGCCAAAGCGATCGCCCAAAAGACTGGCTACAAGACCGAGGTCGCGAAGTAGGGAGTCGATCCATCGAGGTCGGGCTGGTCGGCGGCGACATCCGTGTAGAGCGAGGCCACGTGCGGTTCGTGGACTCGCAGACGGTGGAGGCAGGACGGGGCGGAGATCGTCACGACCGCGGTCGTCGCGGGACACGAGCGACAATACCGAACGGATCGAGTGCTCGTGGCTACGGGAAGGCGCCCCAACACGGACAACATGCCATGGACCGGGCTGGTGTGCAGGTGAACGAACGCAGCGAAGCCGTCGTCGACACATCCCTGCGAACAAACGTCCCACACATCTACGCGGCGGGCGACGTGATCGGGCGGCAGCACGGCAGTCAGATGGCAACTCCGATTGGCAGCCGCCAAGGTGGCATCGCCGCCCGAAATGCCCTCTCTGGCGGACCGATGAAGGCAATCGATCATCGAGTGATCCCGCGAGTGCTGATGCGGACTCGAATCAGGTGCCACATTGGCCCGCACCCGTGATCGCCTCCATAGCTCCGCTGACGAACGCGGATCGTCTGTGACCGCGTGCGAGAAACGGGCCGTCGATCTAGAACTCGCAAGGTATTGGCTTGGTGCGAGTTACGGAGAATTTCGACGATCGGATTTCTTTGGCTGGGTGTTAGGGACGGAATTCGCAACTGGCTCCTCACGGCCGCATGACGTTCATAGCGCCGCAAGTCGATACGTATCCGTATTTCGGCTCCGGGTATGACGAGTACGCTGTCCGAAATTTGTATACAGATTTCGGACAAAAGCCGGTCACGCCTTCGCGCTCGTCGAAAGGTGGTCGAGATCGAGCGGATCGCTCTCGACGTAGTCTCTTGCGGTCATGTCTTCCAAGACGACGACTTGGCCATCGACAGCCTTGAAACGTCCGGAGGCTGGAACGAGCTTGAGCCACGAGTTCAAGAGATCAGGCCAGCTCTTCCCCTCGAAGATGATCTCTTCCTCTTCACGCACGAACCAGAAAAGGATCTCCACCTCGGCAGCATCCCAAGAAGGCGCTGCTCGGACGCGGATATCGCGAAGAGCGCGAAGCCCGCGACCCTCGACTGAGTCCTTATCGTGCTTCTCGACAAGCCGTCGCTGTAGCTTGTCGACCAAGCTCGTGAAGTCGTCAGGAAACGCGAACCGTACTCGCTTCCGAGCAAGAGCCTGCGCAAACCCTCGACCGGCTGCATCGTCGAGGTAGCCCGGCGTCCTTTTCCACGAAGCGACGATCGACTTTTCGACCGTCATCACTCGGTCGAGATCGGCTACGAGGCAATCCGGCTCCAGGCCCGGCAGGGTTGCATAGGCTGGACGCCGCCCACGTTTCACCATCTGGAGGTCGTCCTCACTGACCTGCACGAGCGGAGCGATCTCGACATAGGGTCTGTCGACGCAGGCTCGAACGATATCGCAAGTCTGCGTGACGACGATCAGCCCTCGAACTTCCGACGTGAGCGCTTGCAGGTCCCCATCTGCGGCCTCCGCCGCCGCATCGGTAAGCGGGGCGCCCGGGTCACCTACATGAACGAACCACGATTCCTCGAGCGCCAAATCGCCCTGCCTCCAATCTTGGAGAGCAGCGTCGATGCGCTTGGCCTCATCGGAGTCTGGACTGAGTGTTGCCACTCACTATCTCCGATGCCGATTGACTGACCTTGCCGCACGCAGGCGCCCGCTCGAAGGGTGAATGCGATCCTGGAGCGCACCCACAAGGTCTTCGGGTCGAGGCGGAGTTCGCGCTGCCCGCTCTGCTTCACTGAGGCCTGACGGCGTGACGCGTCGCACTTCACCGGTTGCCAAGAGCGCTAAAACTCGGTCGTAAGCGCCGATGGCCAACATGTCAAACGGGAAGTTTCCGTCTTCCCGAGCAGCCAGCAATAGGGCGCGGTTGGCCGTGGCCGTCCCTCTATCAATCTTTCGGACTACAGCGAGCAGCCGCTGGAGATGCTCCTCGTTGCTGGGCGCCATGGGCTTCCCGCTGGCCCAGAAGTGGAGGGACCGACGACTCACGTTGAACAACCGAGCGAGCTGATCCCACGTCAGGCCACTGAGCCGCCTCAACTCGGCGATCGCACCGCTCGCTGACAGGGCCGCCGGCAGGGATGTCCCTGCGTTCGTCTGGTCAACAGGCCTCTGTAGATGCGAAAGCACTTCCGGAGGAGGCGCAACCGCGGCGGAGGTTCCAAGACCAACGAAGATGACGCTGGCTAGGATCGGCTCACGGACCTGCCGCATGAGGAGCATTGCGCCGCCGGCCGACGTGGTATCAAACGGTGAGCGGACTGGCGTGCTATTCATGGCTCGCCTCCGAATCGAACCAGGAACTCATTCGTGACAGCCCACCGAAAGACCGTGTAGATCCGCTCGGCGTAGCGCTGCGCTTCTGAAATGACTTGGTCAACTTCAAACGGCATCGGAGCCGCGCTGAACATATCAAGATCGAGAATCCAGCTCTTCTCCTTCGCGGGTTCGATCGCCGATGGATCGACGGTCGCGCCCGGGGGAAGACACCCCCACCGAGCAAGCATCTGTGCGCCGGTCACGTTGAACAGTGATTCTGAAATCGCGTGCACTGCCTGGGTCGCGATGCTCGTTCCCACGATGCCACGGACCTCAGGCCGCACAAGCGCCGTGATGTCGTCGACTGTCGGGCCAGCAATCCGATCGATGTAGCGAACCCCAAGGCGATCGAGCTGACTCGGTCCGATGTGCTCAATGACCGCTTCGGCGAGAAACCTGAGTCTGCCGAAGAAGTCCGACCTGCTGACGTACCGCGTGGTCTCAAGCGCCAAGAATTCAGATGCCAGCGAGACACGCCAATCGCCAGTCGTATCGCTGAAACGCCAGGCGATCTTTGGTTTCGCTTGGGCCACACCGCCTGGTCCCAGCAGAAACCCTTGCGTCTGCTCCTGTCGAAGCACGGGATATTTACTTCGCGTTGCCTCCTGAAAGGGGGCCACGAACTCTCGCTGCTCGACGGACAGAATCTCGGGAAACCGGAGCTGCGCGATGACGCGCACCAGGGGTGCGTTCTTGAGCGGCACCTCCTCTGGCGTCGGAGCTTCGAGCGGATTGTCTGTGGCGCTCATACGGATACGATAAGCCGAAGCGCTCTCAATGTGAAGTGGAATGTGAAGTAATTACAAGTCTATATAGGCCAGCACTTTACATAGGCCGTTCACCTCCGAAACGTGTGGCCTTGAGACTTGGCTCTAGGACGACAGATTTCCTAGCGGACGGTTCGCGTCAGGTTTCGCCATAAACCTGCGTTCATACGAAGCAGGGAGTGGTGTGCTTTACTGTTGAGCTGGCTGGGAGGCAGGGAGTCGAACCCCGATAACGTGGTCCAGAGAGCCGTGAATGGGTTGCGGCCCGTTCCGGTTCGCTCTGGTTTGTTCGAGTTTTCGGCGTTATCGCTTCGGTGCGTTTCGCTCCGTTCTGCTGTGTTCACGCACAAAATGTCTCATTGTGTCTCAGGCCCTCTCGCTCCGTGCAGAGTCGCGCCAGAATGGATCGGGCGCAGCCGGTACGGCTATAATCGAAATGAGAAGGCTCCATGGAAATCACGGTCGAGATTCCGGGACCGCTGTCTGGGCAGCCGACTGACGACTTGGTCAGGCGCGCGCGCCTACTGCTCGTGATCGACGAGGTTCGAGCCGGCCGCTTGACTCGTGCCGGCGCGGCAGGCGCACTCGATGTGACGCTCGACGACTTCCTCATCGAGGCCGGCCGGCACGGCCTCTATGCCATTGATCACGACGTCGAGGATTTCAAGCAAGAGCTCGGAGCTATTCCGAAGAGCCAGCGCTGAGGCTGCGTGCTGGTCGTCGCCGACAGTTCCCCGCTCATCTACCTCTCGCGCGTCGGGGCCCTTCACCTGCTTTCTGCGCTCTTCGATGAAGTCGTCGTGCCGCGAGCGGTGTGGCACGAGGCCGTGGAACGGCGCCCGTCCGCGCCTGGCATCGATGCACTCCACCAGGTACGCTGGTTGCGGGTCCTCGACGACCCGTCGCTCGAGTTAGACCTGGGGCTCGATCCCGGAGAGACGGCAGCCATCCTCCTCGCCGAATCTCTCCGGGCAGATCTCCTTCTCATCGACGAACGGGTAGGACGGAAAGTGGCACAAGCGCGCGGTCTCGCCGTACGGGGAACACTCGGCGTCCTGGTTCAAGCGCGACAACTGGCATTGCTCCCTGCACTCAAGCCCGTGCTTGACGCGCTCGTCGCAGCGGGCTTCCGCATCGCACCCGCTCTGATTCGCGAAGCGCTCGCGCACGTGGGAGAAGGCGCAGAACCAGCGAATGCGACATCGACAGATCGCTCGTGATGGACGTCCTCCAGGACGACGGCTAACCAAAGCGGCACTCGCGTTGAAGATGCCGTCACTCGCGGTTCTCGACAAGCAAGTCGGCGACAGTCTTATTGCCACGGATCTTGCCCGCGGGCTTCGCTGGTCGCAGCCGCCGTCCGCTCCACGCAATCACGCCGGCCCTCCTCAAAGCCGCGACACGCTCGCGAAGCGGCTTTGGCCTTCTGGTACCGACTGGTTTCTTTCACATCGCTATGTGGCCTCCGCTCGACGTTCGTCAGCCGCGTGCGTGGTCCTCCTGTTCGAGGTGGTGGATAGGGCCGCCCGGAGATGGACTGCCAACGAACTCTCGAATACGCGCCGCTTTTCTTGCGCCGATGCCTCGCACCTCGGCCAGTGCGGCGGCGTCCACGGTGACGATCCGCTCGATTGAACCAAAGTGGCAGAGGAGCCGGTGTGCAAGCGCGGGTCCCACTCCTGGCAGCCCCTGCAGCAGGAAAAGCCGCCTCGATGCAAGACGTTTCGGCTTCCTGTCGAATCGCCGCAGGATTCGCTCCTGTGGTCCGCGCACCTGCTCC